>PUOG01000092.1 GCA_003552745.1 Spirochaetaceae bacterium | reverse complement strand
CGATTATGGCGATCGGTTCTCCGACCTTCGCCGTCGACCCATCTCCCTTGATAATCTTGAGAAGTGTCCCCTCCTGGGTCGACTCATAGTCCATGGTCGCCTTGTCGGTTTCGACCTCACAAAGAACATCACCGGCCGACACCGACTCGCCTTCCTGCTTGCTCCAACCGGCGATCGTACCGTCCTCCATCGTCGGCGACAGCGCAACCATCAGTACCTTTTCAGCCATATCTCGATCACTCCATGTAAAGAACGCGCTTGGCGGAAGCTACGATCTTCTCGGTTGACGGCTGGACCGCCAGCTCGAGCGTGTGGTTGTACGGCATGGGCACATCCTCGGAGTGCACAAGCTCCACCTCTGCATCCAGTTCGTCGAAGCAGTTCTTTCCGATAAGCCAGCCGACGTAGCTTCCGTAACTCGCTACAGGCCACCCTTCATCGACGATCACCGCGCGGTTCGTCTTGCGCACCGAAGCGTATACCGTCTCCTCATCGAGCGGGCGCAGTGTCCGAAGGTCGATGACCTCAGCGTTCACCCCTTGAGTCGCCAGTTCCTCCGCAGCCTCGTGCACCGGGCGCATCGTCTTTCCGAAACTGATGAGCGTTACATCGTCGCCTTCGCGCTGAACGGCAGCCTCCCCGATCGGGACGAGGTATTCTTCGTCGGGCACTTCGCCCTTCCAGCCGTACATCAGTTCGGCTTCCAGGAAGACCACCGGATTATCGTCGCGAATCGCGCTTTTCAGCAGCCCTTTGGCATCGTATGCATTCGAAATGGCGACGACCTTCAGTCCCGGAATATGTGCATAGATGCTTTGAAGCGCCTGGCTGTGCTGCGAACTCAGGTATTCGGCCGGACCGTTCGGACCCCGGAATACGATAGGTACCTTCAATTGGCCGCCTGACATATGGCGCATTTTCGCAGCATTATTTATGACCTGATCGAGAGCTTGAATGGAGAAGTTAAATGTCATCCACTCAACGATCGGTCGCAGTCCGACCATCGCAGCACCGATACCGACTCCGGTGAATCCGTTCTCGGTGATCGGCGAATCCTGCACTCGAGGTTCGCCGTACTTCTTCAGAAGACCGCGCGTTACCTTGTAGGCGCCCTCGTACTCGGCGACTTCCTCGCCGAGTACGAAAACCGTCTCGTCGCGTGCCATTTCCTCATCAATCGCCTGGTTGAGCGCATCACGTACCGCAATTTCCGCCATCTCTTTCGTTCTCCTGAAGTTCTTAGTCAGCGTAGATGTCTTCGTACATCGTCTCGAGCGCCGGTTCGTCGGCGCTCTCGGCGAAATCGACCGATTCCTGCACCCTGTCCTTCACTCGCTGGTCGATCTCGCGATACTCCTCGTCGGTGATCATACCGGCCTCGTGCATGCGCCCCTGAAGAAGGGTAATAGGATCTCGTGCCTTGAACGATTCGAGCTCATCTTTGGTGCGATATTTCGCCGGGTCACTGATACTGTGCCCCTTGTACCGGTACGTCTTGCAGTCTATGAGCGTTGGTCGTCCGTTCTCGATCGCCTCTTTCGCTGCCGCCCTGAACCCTTCATATACATCGAGAAAATCCATGCCGTTTAGCTGCGTCCCGGACATCGCGTATCCGACCGCCTTGACGTCGAAGTCGGTAACCGCACTCACCCGCGAAACCGCCGTCCCCATCCCGTACTGGTTGTTCTCGACGACGTAGACCACGGGCAGATTCCAGACACTCGCCATATTCAGACTCTCGTGAAATGCGCCTTGATGTACCGCCCCGTCACCGAAAAAACAGAAGGCGCAGCCGGAGTTCTTCTCGCCGAAGACCTTCTTCCGATACATCTCCGCGAATGCGACACCGGTCGCGACCGGAATCTGTGCACCGACGATTCCGTTTCCCCCGAGCATGTGCCGCTCCGCGTCGAACATATGCATCGAGCCGCCTTTACCGCGGGCGACACCGGTGATCTTCCCGTAGAGCTCCGCCATGACGTACTTCGGATCGATGCCGCATGAGATCGCGTGCCCGTGGTCGCGGTAAGCGGTGAGGATGTAGTCGCGCTTCATATCGAGTGCGCGGACCGCTGCGCTCGAGATCGCCTCCTGACCGTTATAGGCGTGGAAGAAGCCTCCGATCTTTCGCAAGCCGTACATCTGCGCCGCTTTCTCCTCGAAACGCCTGATGAGCATCATCTCCTCGAGCGCTTCAACGAGAAACTCTTTCTCGTAATCGGCGACATCATACTTCTCTTTCGCTTTCTTCTTTGCGGACTGAGTAGCCATGGGCTGAAACTCCTGTATCGTTATTGTCAGTTCGTCCGGCCCGCCGCAAGCGAGACTTCACGCAGTTTCGGATGATACCGCCTCGGCTGCTTCAGCGCGAACTCCGTACCGTCCCGAGTCACTACGGCCCGAACAAAGCCGCCACTCACCGAAAGTCTCGTATCCCCGTACCCCGGCGCCACGAATCGCGGTGTTCGTCCGTATTTCCACTCCCAGCTTCGGTGTCGCTCGGAGCGTTCGGCGAGACATGCCGGATCAAGGTCACGGGCCGATCGATATTCACCGACAGAGTACACGTTGTTGAAGGTATAGACAATCCAATGCCGGACGGAATCGATATTGATGCTAGAGTTGGATTCCGAGAGATTGGCCACCGGCATTCTGTTCGACGCTATGGCGTGTGTTTCGATCTCCGGCTCAGCGGGTCGGAGTGCTCCGCGCAACGCGCCCAGATCAGTGTTCACAAGCAGGGTGATGTGGTGCAGGACCCGCTGCGAACGGTAGCACATGGCGTTTCCCGATACCTTCCGGCCCCCGACGAGGATGTCTCCGCGCTCGAGAATCTCGCACTTCACGCCGAGCGCCGTAATTGCCTCGGAGACCAATTCGAGCTGCCGGCGGCGCTCGAATCCACTACGTGCAACCACAAACCCGATATTCAGGTTGCCATACCCGTGGTAAACTGTCCCGCCACCGCTCAGGCGCCTGAGCATGGGTATATCACTGTGTTCGAGATGCTCTGGATCGCATTCGAGCCACGGATTCTGGTTTTTTCCAATCACGACCACCTCGCTGTTCTCGTACAGGACGAGCGACGGCAGTTGCGTACGCGGGTCGTCGAGGACACACTCCTCGAATGCAAGGTTCATTACCGGGTCGGAGGAGTCTGAATACCATATCTGCGGTTTGAACGACATGATTTCTCTTTTTAACGCCTTCACAGGCGACTGGGAAATAGGCTATCGTACGAATCGTTGCCGAATTAACGAATAATTATTATCGATAGTGGGAGTGGTGATTTGCAGGACCACGTTACCACGAACGTCACAATTTGAGGAGGAGCCGTGTACAGTCAGATCTTCCAGAAGCAGAAGATAATGCGGCGGGTCGTCTACTCTCTGGTGCCTTTGTTCATATTCGGCATCTATCTATACGGGTGGAGACCGGTCGCACAGGCTCTCGTTGTATTCCCGGTCGGAATTGCAGTCGAGTACCTGTTCGAAAAGAAACGGGGAAAAAAGGTGAGCGAAGCGGTCCTCGTGACCTGTGCCCTGTATACAATTGCTCTTCCGCCGGCGGTCCCGCTCTGGATTTCGGCGGTCGGGATCGCGTTCGCGATCGCAATTGCCAAGGAAGCGTACGGCGGGTTCGGGCGTAACGTCTTCAACCCCGCGATTACCGGTCGCCTTTTCATCTGGATTGCGTTCGCGGCACCGTTCGCTACCGCATGGATGACACCGGGCGGGTTCGGTGCCGGTGAAGCCGGAGTCGACCTGGTTACCGCTGCTACACCGCTCGAAATGATGGAAGGCGGAGACATGCCACGACTCGCCGACCTGCTGATCGGCACTCGCTCCGGGTCGATCGGGGAGAGTTCCATAATCCTGATTGCACTCTCCGGCATCTACCTCATCTGGACGAAGACGGCTCAATGGCGCCTCATTCTTTCGACGTTGATCTCCGCGGCGGGATTGAGCGCGGTTTTCTACTATTCGGGCGTTTCACCGTTTCCGCCGCACTATGCGATGTTCAGCGGGAGTGTATTCGTCGTCGCGGTCTTCTACGCCACCGACCCGATCAGCGCGCCGAATAAAACGAACGCACAATGGATCTACGGCTTCATCATCGGGCTGGTGACGGTGCTCGTGCGAGCGTTCACCGGCTTCAACGAAGGGGCGAGCTTCGGCATCTTCGTGGCGAACGTCTTCAGCTCCCTTCTGGACGAGCTTATGCCGAATCCGAAGAAGCCGAAGCCGAAGAAGAAGGCATCCGCCGAGAAACCGGCGGCGGCGAAGGAGGCAGTATGAACAAACATGGCCTGACTTACACCATAGTATTTACGTTCATCGTGTGCTTCGTGTTCGTGGCGATTCTTTCGGTTGCAAATCAGGCGACCGCCGAACGCGTCGAGCAAAACCAGGTGATCGCACAGCAGCGTGCGATCCTTACGGCGATGGGTATCCGGTTCGATTCGGACGAGGATATCCTCGGTCTTTTCGAGGAAGTCGAAGAGATCGAGATCGACGACCGGATCTTCTACCGGACCGAGCGAAACGGCGAAGTCGTTCTGGCAACGGCGTTTCGCGGTCAAGGTGTCTGGGGGCCCATAGTCGGCGTACTTGCGATGGACGAATCGCTGGAACGAACGATGGGACTCGAGATCATTTCGCACGAGGAAACGCCCGGTCTCGGGGGCCGCATCACCGAGAGCAGTTTCAGGGAGCAATTCCGCGACCGCGAAGTACCCGAGGGCCGCTTCAAGTATGTGCGCGACACGTCACCGGATCAGGGCGAATTCGAAGCGATAACCGGCGCGACCGGCACGACGCGAAACATGGAACGCATCCTTACCGACGCGGTTCAGACCTTCAAGGATAAATGGGGAGGACAACAGGTATGAGCGATACCAGCGCACCACAGAGTGTCAGAGGCGTGCTGACGGAGAATCTCTGGCACAGTAATCCGATCTTCATGCAGGTTCTCGGTATCTGTTCGGCCCTCGCGGTCACGAACCTGCTCGTGAATACCTTTATCATGTCGATAGGCGTAATATTCACGACCATGATGTCAAACCTCACTGTCAGTCTGCTCAAGTCGTTCTTTCCAAGGAAGGTACGCATGATAGTGCAGGTCCTCATCATCGCCTTCTACGTCATTATTGTAGACATAGTCCTGAGAGCGTATCTGCCCGACATTCACGAGGCGCTCGGTCCGTACGTGGGACTGATCATAACCAACTGCATTATCATGGGGCGCGCCGAAGCGTTCGCCCAGAGCAACGGACCGCTTCTGAGTATGTGGGACGGAATTACCTCGGCCGCCGGCTATATGGGGGTCCTTATGACGATCGCCTTGTTCCGCGAGCTGCTGGCTTTCGGGTCGCTTTTCGGTTTCACCGTCATGCCGAGCGGCTTTACGCCGTGGGTGCTCATGGCAATGCCGCCGAGCGCCTTCTTCTTTCTCGGCATTATCATCTGGATTGGCAAAACGATCATGTATAGAGAACAGGAGGCTGCAGCATGAATCCTCCCGAAATCGGACTTGTTTCGCTCTTTTTTGCCTCGATTTTCACCAGCAACATTCTGCTGGCGAACTTCCTCGGAATGTGCTCGTTCGTGGCCATCTCCAAGGATATGAAATCGTCCAACGGACTCGGGCTCGCGGTTACCGTCGTTCTCACGATTACCGCGGCCGTGAACTGGATCATTCTCCACCACGTGCTTATACCGCTCGATTTGCTCTATCTGCGCTTCATTATTTTCATCATCGTCATCGCCGCGATGGTACAGATTCTGGAGATGATCATCGACCGCGTCAGTCAGAAACTCTATATCACGCTCGGCATTTTCCTGCCGCTTATCACCGTCAACTGTGCAATTCTCGGTGTGAGCCTGTTCGTCGAGATTCGCGACTACGGTTTCGCGCAGACGGTAGTGTACGGACTGGGATCCGGGCTCGGATGGTGGATGGCTATCATGGCACTCTCGGCGATACGCAATAAGACCGAGCGCTCCAAGACGGTTCCGGCAGGGCTCCAGGGGTCGGGGCTGACGATGATTACCATCGGTCTCATGGCGATGGCATTCATCGGCTTTCAAGGCATGCTCGCCGTACAGTGACCGTGCCAATGTGTAGGAGACGAAGAACATGTTGAATCCAGCTATGCTCATCGCGCCGCTTTCGATCGGCGCCATCGGAGCGGGACTCGCTGCCCTCATTTCAGTGACCGACAAGATCGTCAACAACTACGGCGAGGTGACGATCAACATCAACTCCGGAAAGAAAGAGATTGCGGTTCAGGGGGGAGGGAATATGCTCAATACCCTCGCTGAACAGCAAATCTTCATACCGTCGGCCTGCGGGGGTCGAGGCAGTTGCGGTGAATGCAAAGTCAAAGTGACAAGTGATGTCGGTCCAACGCTTCCGACCGAGTTGCCGTGGATGTCGCCGGAAGAGATAAAGGAGAACGTCCGGCTCTCCTGTCAGCTCAAGCTCAAAGAGGACGTCGAGATCGAGATCCCCGACTATCTCTTCTACATTCGTCGCTACGGCTGTACCGTCGAACGCATCACCGATCTCACGCACGACATAAAGGAAGTCTCGATGAAGCTTCCCGAAGGTCAGTCGATCGAGTACAAGGCCGGACAATACATGCAGCTTGAAGCTCCGAAGTACGGCAAGGTCAAAGAGCCGACACAGCGCGCCTACTCGATGAGCTCCGCTCCTCACGAGCCCGGTCGGATCGAGTTCATGATTCGGCTCGTCCCCGGTGGAATTGTGACGACCTATGTTCATGAACATATGCAGGAAGGCGAGAAGATCGATGCCATCGGGCCGTTCGGCGAGTTCCACGTCCGCGATACCGACGCAATGATGATCTGCGTTGCCGGCGGTTCAGGAATGGCACCGTTCAAGTCGATCTTCAACGACATGATCCATACGGGGAGAATCAACGAGCGAGACTGCTGGTACTTCTTCGGTGCGCGGACGGCGAAGGACCTGTTCTATGTCGACTGGTTGAACGAGCTGCAGGAGAAATACGAGCGTTTCCATTTCGTGCCGGCGTTGAGCGAACCGGAGGAAGACGACGACTGGGACGGAGAAACCGGACTGATCACCGAAGTGCTCGACAAGTATCTCAAGATGCCGGAACTCGCCAACGCCGAGAAGGAAGGTTACCTGTGCGGTAGCCCGGGAATGCTCGACGCGTGTATGGACGTAATGCGAGATAAGAACGACATGCCCGACGAGAAGATCTACTTCGACAAATTCGGCTGACAGAGCAATCGCCGACACGCGTTGCGTTCAGGTGGCGTTCTCCGCGACAAGGAACAACTTGGAGGTATCTTGATGAAGATGTCGCCGCAAATGGTGAAGGCACAAGCGAATATGCAGCCGGGAGTAATCACTGCAACCGGTTTTCTCGGCGACGAGTCTGCGCCGCTTGTGGACCTTATAGCGCGCGACGAGGACACGATGCACGAGCTCGGACTGGATTTCGACGATGTTGCCGACCGGCTCGAGTGGCTCCTCGAGGAGGGTCGCAAAGGGCTCGGGGAGCCGGTGACCATAGAAGGCACATGGCTGGTGAAAACCGACGAAGCACGCGGGCACCTGCCCTCGCCGTTCGAGGACGGCATCTTCCGGAAGGTAAACGCTACGATACGAAGAACCGACGGTTCTACCGCGGAGGTTCGTGTATCGCATCTCTCGCTGCACCTCATGAGAAAGTACCACTTTCTGGAGGGAAAAGGATCCCCCTTTCGTATAGAGCCAAGTGCGCTCAAGAGCGTGCTCGGACTGTAGGCTCCCGCCCGGATTCCTTGACTCGGCACAATTTATCGCTCATTGTGCTGTTCAGATGCACTCCAGCCGCGTTCTCATCGTCGAAGACGAGCGAATCATCGTCCTGGATCTCACCAATCGACTCGAGAGGTTCGGTTGCGAAGTGATCGGCTCGTGCTCGACGGCCGACGAGGCTATCGAGTTTGCGGCCGCCGAACGTCCCGATTTGATCCTAATGGACATCATGTTGCCCGGCGGAAGAGACGGGATCGAGGCTGCCGTCGAGCTCCGCAGGGGCCTGGGGATCCCGGTGGTCTTTCTCACCGCGTATTCGGACGATCAGGTCATCGAACGGGCGAAAGAGGCCGAGCCGTACGGGTTTATCGTAAAGCCGTTCAAAGAACGCGAACTGTACAGCGTCATAGAGTTGGCAATCTACAAGGCGCAAATGGAAGAGCGTCTTCTCACTCACGAGCGAATGCTCGATTCGATTCTTATGACGATCGGAGAATCGGTAATCTCGGTCGACTCCGGTCACCGCATACGATTCTCCAATGCCGCGGCCGTCGAACTGCTCGGACGCCCGTGCGAGGCGCTTACCGGTTGCGATGTGGATTCGGTCGTGCGCACCTATTCCGAAGAAACCGACGAACAGATAAGTCTCATACCGACCGACGACGAACCGCGAGGAAGCTACGTCGTCCGGAACGTAGCGCTCGAGGCTCCGCACGGAGCCCGGATTTCGGTCGAAGGAAGCGTGTCGGTCGTACGCACTCGAAACGACGTAATCGACGGCTACACGATCGCACTGCGCGATGTCAGTGAGTTGCGACGTGTGACCGATACCCTCTCCTACCACGTTTCCCACGACAGCCTCACCGGACTTCTGAATCGTGACGAGTTCATTACGCGTATGGCACAACAGTTGTCGGTGCCGCGCACCTTCGAAAACCCGGACCGGCGTCCTGCGTATGTCTACGCCGACATCGACAACTTCAAGGTAGTCAACGATGTATGCGGTCATCCTGCCGGGGACGAGCTGCTTCGTTCAATTGCCCGCGAGATCAGCGAACAATTCTCCGAGATTCCTCTTCGCGTGCGTGTGGGTGACGACGAGTTCGGACTCTTCATCGCCGCGGGGACGGATGAGTGTGTCCACGCTATCGCCGAAAGACTCCACGATACCATCCGAAGGCGTTTTCAATGGCGCGATCACACCTTCCATATCACCGCCTCGGTGGCCGTAGTCCCAATCGAACCGAACGACGCCGATCCGTTCGATGTTCTCGCTGCAGCCGATGACGCGTGCTATATCCTCAAAGAGTCGGGCGGTAACGGCATACAGATCTACCGGCGGGGTGACAGCACTTTTCTCAAACGACGCGTCGATATGCACTGGAGTTCGCTTCTGAGTAAAGCAATCGACGAGGAACGCTTCGTGCTCTACTATCAGTCGATAATCGAGGTTGCATCGCGCACGGAGGCTATGCGAGAAGTGCTGATTCGGCTCATCGACGAAGAAGGAAAGATCGTCGCTCCGGGCAGTTTCATTCCGGCAGCCGAGCTCTACAATCTGATGCCGGCTATCGACCGGCTCATCCTGCGAAAGGTGATAGAGTTCATCAGTCGCGATGATGTCAGTGGCCTCGTCTACTGCATAAACCTCTCCGGCTCAACGCTCGGCGACAACTCCCTCTTCGAAACCGTAGAACGCCTATGTCGAGAACACCGCGTTCCTCCTTCGCGACTCAAACTGGAGATCACCGAAACCGCGGCGATCCAGAACTTCTCAACTGCGGTTGAGGTCATAGAGAACCTGCGTAGTATCGGGTGTTCGTTTGCGATCGACGATTTCGGGAACGGTTTCTCCAGTTTCGCCTATCTCAAGCGCCTACCGGTAGATTCGGTCAAGATCGACGGCTCATTCGTGCACCGGGTGGCAGAGGATTCGGTCGACCGAGCAATGGTGCAGGCAATAAACAATATCGGGCATACGCTATCGATGACCACTATCGCCGAGTTTGTAAAGAATGAGGAGACGTTACGAACACTCCACGAAATCGGTGTGGACTACGCGCAAGGGTATGCTCTCGCGTTGCCCGCGCCCCTCGAAAGAGTCTTGCAGACGTCGTAAGCAGAGTACGGAATCACCGGCTGTGAGGTTGTCCACGTACGCGGCTACCGCCGCATTCGCGCTTATACTGTTCCCGCTGTCAGCCGGCTTGAGCGCCGAACCGTATGACGACTCGTATCGCGGCCTGCGACAGACGAGTACCGAGTACTTCACGTTCATTTTCGAGCCGCGTGACCGTGACAGCGTCTCAGAGCTCATCTCGTATGCCGATGAGGTATACGAGGAGCTCATCGAGTTCTTCGACAACGCTCCTTCGGGAATGATCCGGGTATTCGTGAACGGACGTACGGATATCGCGAACGGATACTTCGATCCCACCCCTCGGCATCACATAGGGTTGTTCGTCGCGAGCCCCACACAACCGCTGCTCGGTGCGCGTTCGGAAAACTGGCTCCGTCTCCTTTTCGTTCACGAGCTCGCCCACTATCTCCATTTCATGTACGATACCGGCTTCTTTGGCGCCATCTCGCGCGTCTTCGGTGAGCCGGTACTCGCTCTTCCGGGTGCGTTTATGCCCGGCTGGGCAATCGAAGGTATCGCAATCGAGGCGGAAACCCGTTTCTCCCGCGGCGGACGAGGACGTAATCCGATGTTCGAGGTCTACTACTCCGCCCCGATCATAGAGGGACGCATGTTCGACTTCGACCGCGCCGCGTTCGACTCCTATCGTCCGCCGAGAGGACGGTTCTATGTCGCCGGGTATATCTATGTCTCCTATCTGCTGGAACGCTTCGGGGAGCACGCGTTTGCGGAGATATATCAGGAGTATCTTCGCGCTCCGATACTCGGTATGTCACGTGCAATCGAGGCGGTGACGGGAGTTTCCGCCCAGTCCCTCTGGGACGATTTGGTTGCGGAGCTGGAGATCAGATATGCGGGGCGGGAGCTCATGTCGCAGGGGCGCACGATATCTCCGGAAGGAATCGCCGATTACCATCCGGTGCGAGCCGACGGCCAGGCGCTTTACAGCTACCGCACCGCCCCCGACCGCAGGCCGGCGATCGTACGTATCGCCGAAAGTGGCGAAAAGGTAGTCTTGACGACGACACTGACCGACGGCGAGAGTTTCGACGTATCCGAAGGGTCGTTCCTTTTCGCGGCATTTCACAGCAGCGCCACTCGCCGAGGTTCGGTACGTACTCAATCACATCTGTACCACGCAACGACAGATGGCCGTTCGCCGTCGAAGGTCTCGTCCGCCTCCGGAATCTACCATCCGAGATTCGCCGGCGACGGCGAGCATGCGATTGCGGTGCAGCGAATCGGACAGTACCACCGGCTCGTCTGGATCCATCTCGACAGCGGCGAGCTCACCGCTCTATACGAACCGAAGCAAGCATACCTCTACACCCCGTCGGTCGACCATGCAGGCGGAAAACTTGCCTTTGCCGAGAACCGAGCCGGTAATCAGCGATTACGAGTAATCGAGTTGCCGGAACCGGGAACGGCATTCCAGGGAGAGCCGGAGGCTCCGGTACCACTCGCAGCGACCGAGGCACACTACCGTCCCGCCTGGAGCAACGAGGGAGAGCTGTATTACATCAGCGATCGGGACGGCGATCTACGAGCGTGGATTGCGGGATATCACGATCGAGAGCAGGCCGAAACCGATGCACCAAAGAGGGTCGGCGCTCGGCCGGTCGGTGACGATCCGGTCGGAGTTCTCTCTGTGCTTCCCCGATCTCCCAGAGGAGTCGAAGACGACCTCGATTCCTATCTTTACGGGACCTATCGAAGCGACGGGTATCGAATCGTCCGAGGCATGCACCTCTCGAGAACGGCACCTCCGATACCTTGGAAACTTGCGACCTCGACGGCCGGTGACCTCGAACAAAACGATTCCGGCAACGCTCCGGCGGATAACCGTGCGGTAGAAAGCGTCGAATCCTTCGAGGAGAGGCGTTTTTTCGATCTACCGTTGCCCGGTGTCTGGTTCCCCTACCCCTCGCTGTTGAGTGCCGCCGAAGGGCGGCTCCACCTCGGTTTCGGCGTCGGCGCACTCGGAAGCAATTACCGTCGAACAGCTTCGAGCAGCGCTACTATCGCCTGGCACCCCTCCGTTGGGCAACCACGAGGACGTTTCGCGCTTTCGGGCAGAATGGGGCCGCTCACAACAGAACTCACACTCTCTCAGGATTTCGGCCTTGTCGATGCGTCCAATTCCGACAGCCTCGTCTCTCAACGAACCGCGGCGCAACTCCTCACACGCCTGAATCTCCTTGCACACAACCAGCGAGGTGTGCAACGGAACCTCGGCCCCTTCGCCTACGGTTACTACGAGCGGACCATTAGCTCGCACGATGACTTCCCTTTTCTCCTTACAGCGGATACCAACAACGGTCTCGGAACCCCGAACGCGGTGGACTCTCCGACAGCCGAACACAGCCGAGTCGAAGTCGGCGGCGGTGTGTACTACCGCAGAATGGGGTCGAATGTACGTCGCGACCTCTACGACAATCGTCTTATCCAGATTCAAGGACAGCTATCGCGTGATCTCCAGACGCTGTTGCGCCCCTTACCCGGCTACCGCGTTCGAACGACGGCGACGGCGGTTGCTCCCCTTGCGAGCTCCGGAGTCGGAATCATGGCAGCAGCCGGTGCTACCTACTGGACTGCCGCCGTTCCCTCCGTAAGTACTTTCGAGATACCGGGAGTGGGAAGACCCGCCAATCTCGCACTGCAACCGGGCCGGTTCCGCGTTCGCACCGGTATCCGTGGCACGTTCGCCCTTACCGACTCACCGCTCCCACTCGGCTTTAACCTCCAGGGTCTCGCCGGCGGGGTGTTCGTCGAGGCGCAGGGCGGATTCGGTACCGCCGCGGATACCTTCAACGGAACGAACGAGTTGTTCTCTCCGTACGGCGGGATTACACTGGACGATCGGATCTGGCTCAGCTTCGAGCTTCTTGCCGCGGTGGGATACAGCATCGGCACTGCTCAGATAAGGGGGGGCGTAACCGTTCCGGTTACCGCCGACGGTATCGGGCGACCTGGACTCTATGTGCGCTTCTAGCTTGTCGGACATGTGGGCAGAATTGAATAGTGGCACAACCTGTCGCGGGCGCTTCGCATCAACGTTGAATCGATGAGTGAATCGTACGAGTCGCTACGGGCGGCAATAACAGGAATAAAGCACAGCGGGAAGTCAAGTGTCGGGCGGGCGACCGCATCACTGCTGCAAGTCTCTTTTCATGATCTGGATCAGGCGATTTGCGAGCGCGAATGCGTTGCCAACGCGCGTGAGCTCTATCGCACGGTCGGCGCTGAGCGCTTCCGTGAAATCGAGCAGGAACTCGCAGAACGGTTCTGCTCGCAGCCAGGCTCTCTTATTCTGGCTACAGGTGGCGGCCTGGCCGATAACGGACCGACCCTCGCAGTACTCTCCCGATCGTTTCACCTCGTTTACCTTGTCGAGAGCGAGGCAGTTCTATACGATCGCATTATGGCGAACGGTCGTCCGCCGTTCTTGCCCGAATCAGGAACACGAGAGGCTTTTGCACGGCTCTATCGTCGACGCGATCTGACGTACCGTCGTTGGGCACACTCTGTCATCGAGGCGAGTAACACGATCCCCGAGGTAGCCGATGCGGTGGCTTCGCTTCTTCGAAGGAAAGAGAGGAGGTAAGAGCATGCCCGGCAGCAGTTTCGGACAGGCATTCAGAATCACAACATTCGGCGAAAGCCACGGTGGTGCGGTAGGCGTCGTCATCGACGGAGCAACCCCCGGTATAGAGATATCCGAGGAGGAAATCCAGGTGCAACTCGACCGGCGCAAGCCGGGGCAAGGCGGGGTTAGCACGCCGCGCAAAGAGCCGGATACGATTCACATGCTCTCGGGAGTATTCGAAGGCAAGACGACCGGTACTCCGATTCTTTTGATTCTCTATAACAAGGACGCAGACCCGTCTGCGTACGATGATATTCGTGGGATGTTCCGCCCCGGCCATGCCGACTACACATATCTTCGCAAGTACGGAGTCCGTGACTGGCGCGGGAGCGGACGGGCGAGTGGGCGCGAAACCGCAGCCAGGGTCGCTGCGGGTGCGATCGCTCGCAAACATCTCTTGCAGCGAGGGATCGATCTATACGCTTTTACCGGAGCAGCTGCCGGCATATACGGCACGCGAGTGGTGCGAGAGGAAATCGAGCGGAACGCGCTGAGAGCCGCCGATCCGGAGGCGGCAGAGAGAATGCTCGAACGTATCGAGCGACTGAAGGAAGAGGGCGATTCGGCCGGCGGCATAGTCGAGTGCCGTATGACAGGTGTTCCGATCGGACTCGGAGAGCCCGTCTTCGATAAGCTGGACGCTCACTTTGCCGGTGCAATGCTCAGCGTCGGTGCGATAAAGGGAATAGAGTTCGGAGCCGGGTTTCGCGTCGCCGAAATGCGAGGCAGCGAACACAATGACGAGATGGGCGCAAACGGCTTTCTGACGAATAACGCCGGCGGCATAATCGGCGGAATCTCAAGCGGAGAGGAAATCGTGCTCCGTGTTGCGGTGAAGCCGACATCGAGCATCTCACGCGAGCAGAAAACGACTACTATAGAAGGGACGCCTACGACGATCCGTACAGAAGGCCGCCACGACGCGTGTATCTGCCCGCGCATTGTCCCGGTCGTGGAGGCAATGGCTTGTCTTGTTCTGGAAGATCAGCTCAAACGCCAGGCGGCAATGCTGGCGTAAGGCGGCGACGGCACGGGACCCCGACCGTGCACGCTCGAAAGCACGGGGGCGATTCGAAAGCCGACCGCCGCCAAAGCTGACCGGAAGTACGGTCAGTCCTCTTCGGAGAACTCGTCTTTCGCTGCACCACACATGGGGCAGACCCAGTCCTCGGGAAGCTTCTCGAAGGGAGTCCCCGGCTCGATTCCGCCGTCCGGATCGCCTTCGTCGGGATCATAGATATAGCCACACACTTCGCAGACGTATTTCTGCATTACGTCCTCCTTCAGCAGTTATTCTCATTTACTAGATCGCAGAGCAACCAGGTCGAAACTCTACGCGCGGTAGCCTAACACTTTTTCGGAGCCCTGTCTGTCGGTTTTTTTGCCATGTTGTGCTTTTTCGTAGTCAAGGGGCGTCAATGATCTCCATTGTCCCGTTCGGATGAATGCCTATCCGGGTCAGGGAAAAATCGAAACGGACCGGGTCTTCGGCATCGATCAATCGGAGTGCTGATGTGATTTCCAACCCTGCACGCGCATCGGGCCGCATGCGCGAGGTTAACTCCAGTCGACGCGCGACGCGATGAAGATGAACGTCAACCGGAACACTCAGCTCTCCGGGAGTGATCACGTCCCAACCGCCCGGATCGATAGAATCCGATCGGACCATCCACCGCAAGAATAGTCGCAGCCGTTTGGCGGCACTCCCCCGCCGCGGGTCGCAGAGGATAATGGTGCGAGGAGGATCATCCACGTCTCGGAGCGCTGCGGTGAGCGAGACTAACCCTGCCGACTCGCGTGTGCCGCCATCTTCGATTCCAGCGGCGAACGCCGCCTCGAGACTACCGTAGCGTCGCAATACCGAACCGACCGCGAGCAGATACCTGATCAACTCATCGCTGTCGAAGAATCGGTACACGAATCCGTCCAGGCGACCGCGTAGATACATCGACGACCGCGCCCCGAGCAATCGCGGATCACCAACCGCGGCGAGAACACGACGACACGCGTTAAGGATCGACGAGACACGTCCAAGAGCCAGCGACGAGCAAATGAACGCCGCCACCTCCCGGTCCGCACGGTCTCTGTATGCCCGAACCACCTCGAGAGGGTCGGGATGTATATATCGCGGGTGATGGTAGGCGGCGTACACTCGCTCGAGCGTTTCAGCGTGAATCGCGATCAAGGCTACCTTCGAGTGCGCGTCCTGTTTTTCATACCGAAATGCGCAGCGAGAAGACCAATTCCGGCGGCAACGAAAATCACGGGCCACCACCTCGCTACAAAGGCGGTAAAGTCCTCATCCACCACGTCGAAACTGAATAACAGGAAGATAATCGAGAGTACGATGATTACGTACCCCGGAATGGTAAGTGTGAGACGTCCCGCCGCCGGTTTGAAGCGTGCATACGCGACGACCGATACACCGGCGATCGTCATGAATGCCGGCCAGACACGACTCAGCTCGACAGCGGACATAACCGTAGTGAGAAGCAAGAAGAACACACCGCCCAGAACCAGGAATAGTCCGGCGAATACCGCCGCTTCCGGCCAGCGTCCGGTAAGCCCGGCCCTGAGGGCGGCGACTCCGCCGGCGACCACCAGCAGCGGCCAGAGCGGCGCAACCAACGGCAGGAGCCCGAGAGTTGTCGACAGAAGAACGAGGCCGACGATAAGCAATGTTAGACCGAACACAAGAAAACGATCGGAAAGCTGTGTGCGCATGGTCGCGAACCTTCGGCAGTGTAGCACCAAGCCGCGAGCTTGCCAACGAGAGCGTGCTGATATACTCTCAAGGAAGTATGAGTCGACGATACTACTTTCTGCTTATCACCGTTACGGTGTCGCTACTCATCTCTACGACCGCCTGTTCGAACGATCCGATTGCCGACTACTACGCTGTCGGAGAAAGCTCGGTCCAACGCGAGAACCGTCGTCTCCTCTCGTTGCTCGACGAAAGCGAGAATCCCGAACGTGCGATCGTGGTTCGCAGACTCGCCGGCAATCTCCGCGAGGCAGGCTATACCGATCGCATGACGCATCTGCTCACGACGCAGGTCGAGGGCAATCCGGACGACCCATACAACGGCTACTACCTCTTTCTTATCGGACGGGCTTATCAACGGTCGGGCAACAACGAGTTCGCCCGGAGGTTTTTTCGACGTTCCCTCAACGACTATCCGGATGTCGACATAAACGGCTCGAGCGTCCATTTCGCAGCACTGGATGCCCTGAGCGGCATAAGCGACGATCCGCGAGAGCGAATCGGCTATTACGAGCAGCTGCTCGATCGGTTCCCCTCCAGAGTCGACGAGGGAAGAATCCACTACTATATGGGACGCACCTACGAAAACCTCGTCGACTGGGAGAGCAGTCGGCGGTCTTACGAGCGCTTTCTCGCATCGGGCAACACCGAGATTCCGGGCGCCTCAGACGCACATGGCACCGTTCGTCGCAAACTGCAATTTGCTCGATCCTCTCGGGACTGGACCTTCGAAACGCTCGAAGAACTTGTCGACGTCGTCCGAACCGCGCTGGCAAACCGGGACTCGAATACGCTTCGGCGCTATCAGACAGGAGTGGATTTCTTCGCCGCCTCGCCCCAACAGGATCCGACAGATGCGAACAGCACATTCGGCTTCAACATCGAGGTCTTTCTGAGCCGTTCGAACGTTCGCACCGCGAGCGAGTTCTCAGTCAATTCCAACGATCGGGAAGCGTACCTGCAGACCACCGGTTGGGCCGAGCGATTCTCCACCTGGTACTTCTACTTTCGCCGAATAGACTTTCCGGCCGATCCGGAGGTTCACGGCAACTGGGAGTGGGCCGGAATTCGTTTCGGAGAAGTCCATTAACGCACTCCGGTGCCACCGTGAGACCGGCCGGCCATCTCTCTAACCGCTTTCCTTACACTCTTCGTGGCACACTCGCGGTGGCCGTGTTGCTGCTCGCTACCTCCCCCTCGATCGGCGCCTCCTCCGGCGACAATCGTCCACCGGAGCCGTTGTCGGAACGACAGGTCATTGTTGGGCCTTCGGTCTTCTCGAACCCCGATATCTCCCGATCTCCGGAGATAGATCACTACATCGGACTGTACTCCGGGACCGCAGGGCTGAACTACATCTCGCGGTCGCTTCGTGCGGGCTTGCCGTACCGGGATTTTATTGTACAACAGCTGGAAGCTCGCCGTATGCCGCGGGAGCTGTACTATCTCGCGCTCATCGAATCGAACTTCGACGCTACCGCCGTCTCACGCTCGGGTGCGGTCGGTTTGTGGCAGTTCATGGAGAACTCAATCGAAGACTGGATGGTGATAAACGCGGAGGTCGATGAACGGAGAGATTTCTACAGATCAACGCACGCGGCATTGGAGAAACTCTCCTGGAATTTTACCGTACTCGAGGACTGGCTGCTGGCAATCGCCGCGTACAATGCCGGACTCGGCCATGTGCGACGTGCAATCGAAAGCGCCGGAACACGCGATTACTGGCAGCTGGCGGAAGCAGGGCTGCTGCCTGATCAGACGGTAGACTACGTCCCGAAGTTCGTCGCCATTGCGTGGGTGGCGGAGCACGGCGGGCGCTACGGTTTGCCGTCCTACTGGCTCGATCCGCTCGAATGGAAACGGGTCGATATGCCCGGCGGTCTCGATCTATCAACAATAGCCGAACTATCCGGTATCCCCACCGATACGCTCCACTCGTGGAATCCTCACCTGAACAAGCGCAGAACCCCGCGCGGTACGGTGTCGTATCCATTGAACGTGCCACTTCATTACTACGGCAGTCTCGCCGCCGCCGCCGAAATCGTATCACCGTCCGATCGGCTCATCGAGCGATCACGAAGAACCGATAATACGCAGTAGAGGCCATGGACTACCGCAAACGGCTGACACCGATCCTGATACTCCTCATCGCGACGGCGGTCGGCTCTCCATCGGAGAACGAGCCGGAGGTGCGATTCCACTCCCGGGTTGAGTGGACCGAGGGAGTTCTCGTCGTTAACGGCGAGACCGAAGTCGAACCGGAGTACGCCGGCGCCACAGCACGTGCCGAGCGGCGAATTCTTTCGCGACGTGAATCCGCCTTTCGACGCGCCGTGCTCGAACTTCCCATAAACTCCGCCGACAGCGGAGCCGATCTCGCCGCAAGAGACCAGGAGATCACGGCTATCCTCGACGAGCGCGAAGCACTCGGTACCGCTTCCGGTGTCCGTCCCTCCCGCGACCTCAACTCGGCATCTGTCGAGCTGCGCTATCCACTAGCGGAGACAATCGCTTCGGCGTTCCAGCGGCACTCGATTCCACGCCCCGTCCCCTCCTCCGCTTCGTGGACTCCAACGACCGACTACACCGGCCTCGTAGTCGACGCCCGCGGAACGCTTCCGGTTCACGGAGAAGACCGCGACTCCACGCTTGAGCCGGTGATCCTTCCCCGCATCTACGACTCGGAGATGCGCCTTATTCTCGACGCGAGCATGATCAAGCCGGAGTTCCTCGAGCGATGGGGCATCGCAGGCTACTCAACCGATGCAAATCTCCCCGATTTCGAGGAGCGGATCGGCCCTAATCCGCTTTTCGTGGCGGCCGACCGTGCTTTCGGGTCGCTGCCTGCGAATCCGGTGATTCCGCACGACACAGCCGAGAAGCTGCTCACGAGGGACTCCAATCGTGAGATGCTCGCCGAAGGCAGAATCGTAATCGTACTCGATTCCGCCGTGCTTGACTCTGCTCAGTAGCGCTGTGGTACCTTATACGTGGAATACTGCGGAATCAGGTACTGACAGCAATGAAAAGACTCCATATCTCACCTGTTTTAACTCTCATTCTCTGGGCGTTTCTCCTTGGCGCCTGTTCAGGAGGCGACCTCGGCACCGGTGTTGTACTCTGGTCGACCGATGACCTCGACGCCTCACCCGGTGAGTTGATCCGCGTACTCGAAGAGAACAGATCGACCGACAGCTACCTCGTACAGATCGGTGACGAACAGCCTCAGACTATTTCCCGTTTTCGTATCAAGCTATTCGAAACTCACGAGGCCGCTGAGCAATTTGCCGAGGAGTTTTCGGATGTAGCCCCACTGTACGCACGATCGAGACAACGGGCATTACCGGTACGAAATCGCCCGGATACGGACAGTCGAGCCGTGTATCGACTTCAGGAAGATGAGCTCGTTAAGGTCCTGGAAGTGGCCGAAGACGAGGTCACCATTTCCGGGCGCACCGGCCGATGGCACAGAGTGCTGACCGAAACCGGCTCGGAGGGCT
>PUOG01000202.1 GCA_003552745.1 Spirochaetaceae bacterium | reverse complement strand
TGAAGTGCGTATATGCGTCGAATGCGAGTCCGAAATGTCCGACGTTGTCGATCGAGTAGATCGCCTTCGTCATCGATCGCAGCGCGATTCGTTCGACGAAGTCGCGCACGTCGAGGCTCTCTACGACATCGAGAATGCGGCTGAAGTCTTCCGGCGAGACTTCCTCCGGAATTGTAAGCGGTATTCCGAGGTTCTCAAGCACCGTTTGCAGGGTTGCGACATCCTCGGGGGAGGGGTGTTCGTGGATCCGGTAGACGAACGCCTTCCTCCGGCCGGAGCGAAAGATCGACCCGGCGATTTGGCGATTGGCCAGCAGCATGAGCTCCTCGATCAAGCGTTGCGATTCACTGCGCTCGGCTCTGGTGATCTCCGCCGGGATTCCATCGCGGTCGAGGGTGATCACCGGGCTCGGTAGGTCGAAATCGATGCTACCGCTTCTCTCACGGGCTGCTCGAATAGCCCGCGCGAGCAGTTGTAGCGTGTGCAGATCGCGGGCGACCTCGTGCGGTCGTCCTTCCAGTATCTGCTGCGCGTCGGTATACGTCAGCCGGTAGTCACTCTCAATTACCGTCTCGCGTACCTCGCTATTGTGTACATTGCCCAGTGAGTCCACCGTGATGAAACATGAATAGGCGAGGCGTTCGGTTTTCGGTTTCAGACTGCAGAGATCGTTCGATAGCTTCTCCGGCAGCATGGGAAGCACTTCCTTTACGAAGTACACCGATGTCGCGCGACGCCGCGCTTCGATATCGATCGGACCGCCCTCGCGCACGAGCGAGGTCACGTCGGCGATATGCACTCCGATCTCGAACAGTCCGCTGTCGAGCTGACGGACACTCAGCGCGTCATCGAAATCTTGCGCATCGTCGGGGTCGATCGTGAATGTGGTGCGACGGGTAATGTCGAGACGGCGCCGCTTCTCGCGTCGCATATCGGGCAAGGCGAGCTTCGACGCTTCCGCTTCCACCTCCTCGGGGAAGTCGAGGCGCAATCCGCGAGAGAGCGCTATGATCTTCACATCGATTCCGGGCTCGTTCGGCTTGCCGATCACCGCTTCGAGATGTGCAGTCGGCTTCTGCGTCGGAGAGTGCCATTCGCTGAACGACGCTTTCACCACCACGTTGTTGCGCAGTCTGCGGCCGAGTCCCGAACGTTTCACCTCGGCAGCCGGAATCAGAAAGCTCGAGACGATACGATCGTCGCTCGGGAATATCTCTCCGCCGCCGTCGCGGCTCTTGCGGAACACGCCGACGACCGGGTGTTCGACGCGGTTTACGACCTCGATCACGCGTCCGGCCGGCTTGTGTTTAGCTGATCCGGAAAAAACCTCGACACGCACCCGATCACCTTCGAGAGCAGTGCCGAGATTGTCACGATGCACGAAGATATCCGGGCCGTCGGTCACCTGCACGAACCCGAACCCTTTCGAAGTGACGGTGATGTCGCCGTCGATGCGTTGAAGAGGTCTTTCCTGTTGCTCGCGCCGTTGCGGCCGATCCGTGCCGTCCCGTTGGGAGTCTGCTCTTCTCGTGCGTCGTTTACGACCGGAGCTCTGTTCGGACCTCGACGGTTGCTTCCGTCGTGAATCGGACGATCCTCGGCGCCGGCCACGTTTCCTGTCGCTGTTAGTCTTTTCTCTGTTCTCTTTGTTCTCTGCCATTTCGTTTCTGTCCTGTGTGTAATCGAAGCGTGACCCGGCAAGGCTCATCAGTGTCGCGAAGTTCGTGGACGGAGACAAGTCCACGCTGTTCGTTTTGAACCTTCGAGACAGTGGAGAAAGGTCGCGTTGTATTCCTGTGCAGGAAAACTGCCGAGCCGTAGAGCGAATAGTGCGTCAGGGACGACGCGGGAAGCGATGTCAAACTTCGAAGAGTAGATTACGCAATTTGTTGCACGCCTGTCAAACGTGACACGCGTTTCGTGACACGCGTTTTGTCGGCCGAGGGCCGCGATCGTCGTTCCGCTTTGACACCGTAGCTTTGGCATGGCTACATTCTTCTCCACTGTGCAGGACGTTATTCGTGTTCGCGGCGCCTACCGCAACAACTTGCGATCGATAAACCTGGACATTCCGATCGGCGAGATCACCGTGGTAACCGGATTGAGCGGCTCCGGGAAGTCGAGCCTTGCTTTCGATACCGTGTACGCCGAAGGTCAGCGCCGTTACGTGGAGACCTTTTCGGCGTACACCAGGCAGTTTCTCGAACGGATGGACAAGCCGCAGGTTGAATCGATCGACGGCATTCCGCCGGCGATCGCCGTAGACCAGACCAACCCGGTACGCACCTCGCGTTCTACCGTCGGTACCATGACCGAGCTCGCCGACCATCTGAAGCTGCTCTGGTCGCACCACGCCGAGCTTCATTGCCGCGGCTGTGACCGGAAGGTTCGCCGCGATACACCCGACAGCGTCTGGAGCGACCTTCTCGCCCGTCTCGACACCGGTGAGCTCGCCTCCGGCGCGCGCGGCATGGTGCTCTTCACCGTCCGAGTGCCCGGTAACCGATCCGTCGACGACATACGAGCGGTGCTTGCCGAGCAAGGGTATCATCGCATTCACGAGGAAACGGAAACCGCGATCAGCGTCGTCCAGGACCGGTTGAAACTATATCGCACAAACGCCGAACGCTGGCGCGAAGCGATTGAAACCGCGCTGCTCCACGGCGATGGGAGGTGCCACGTCGCGTTCATCGATGGACCGACCGTTCTGTACTCCGGCGATCTGCACTGCCCGAGTTGCGACATAGAGTACTCCGACCCCGTGCCGAACACCTTTTCGTTCAACTCGCCGATCGGCGCGTGTCCGACCTGTCGCGGTTTCGGCCGGACCATGGGTATCGATTACGAGCTCGTAATCCCGGATGAACGGAAGAGCCTTTCCGACGGCGCGGTTCGCGTCTGGGAAAGCAAGAGCTACTCCGAGTGCAGGGACGACCTGCTCCGGTTTGCACGCAAGCGTGGTGTACCGACCGATGTGCCGTGGGGCGAGCTCGATGATGAGAGTCGTGAATGGGTGATCGAAGGCGAGGGTGATTGGGACGACGGCGTCTGGTACGGCGTGCGCCGCTTCTTCGACTGGCTCGAGTCGAGAAGTTACAAGATGCACATTCGCGTGCTCCTCTCCCGCTACCGCGCCTACCGGCGCTGTGCCGCATGCGGCGGCGCCCGCCTTAAGCCGGAGTCGCTCCAGTGGAAGATCGACGGACGTTCGATGCACGACGTCAATATGATGCCGATCGATGATGTACGCACCTTCTTCGATGCGTATGAACCGCCCGGCGGGCACGATGCCGCCGGCCAACTTGTACTCGATGAGATCCGCACCCGGCTCTCGTACCTGACCGACGTCGGTGTCGGATACCTGACGCTCGACCGCCAATCGCGAACGCTGAGCGGCGGAGAGGTCCAGCGCATCAACCTGACCACTGCTCTCGGCACGCGGCTGACCAACACTCTATTCGTCCTCGACGAGCCGAGCATCGGGCTGCATTCGCGTGATATCGATCGACTCGTCTCGATTCTGCGCCGCCTCTGCGAGAGCGGAAACACGCTGCTCGTGGTCGAGCACGACCCGCAGTTAATCGCGGCCGCCGACCGGATCGTGGAGCTCGGTCCGGGCGCCGGAAGCGACGGCGGGCAGGTGGTGTTCGAGGGTACGCCCGCGGCGCTGACGCGGGCGGACACCGCGACCGGCCGCTGGATGGGTGGCGCCGACACGGTGACCGATTCCCGGATGGACGGAAACGGAAGAGCCGCCGGTGGCGAGAGCCGGGGCGGTTGGGACGCGTTCGCCGGCGGCACGCAGCCGCACTCCGCCGAACGGCCGGCGCTCAGCGAGCATCCGACCATCACCATCCGGAAACCACGACAGCACAATCTGCGCATCGACGCAGTCTCCATACCGCTCGGCAGGCTCGTGTGCGTGACGGGCGTCTCCGGGAGCGGAAAGAGCACACTCGTCGAAGAAACGATGTACCGGGCGATACTCAAGACGAAGGGGGAGCCGAGTGAATCGCCGGGTGAGCACGAGTCGATCGGCGGCGCGGATCACGTCGATCGAGTTGTGCTTGTCGATCAGTCGAGTATCGGGAAGACGGCGCGGTCGAATCCCGCAAGCTATGTGGGGGCGTTCGACGAGATCCGCAAGCGATTCGCCGTCGCCCCGCGCTCGGTCGAACGCGGATACACGGCCGGCACCTTCAGCTTCAATTCGGGAAACGGACGTTGTCCGACGTGCAACGGAACCGGATTCGAGCACATCGAGATGCAGTTTCTGAGTGATGTCTATCTCCGTTGTCCGGACTGCTCAGGAACGCGCTACCGGCAGGAAATCCTCGATGTCACCGTGCTGGCCGCCGCCGGCAGCGGTATGTCCGGCGCGACGATCGCCGACCTGCTCTCCATGCCGGTCGCCGATGCCACGCGCTTCTTTGCCGACGACGAGCCGGTGCTGCGGCGTCTTGCCCCGCTGGTGGATGTCGGCCTGGAGTATGTAACCCTCGGCCAGCCGGTTCCAACCCTCTCCGGAGGGGAGGCTCAGCGGCTGAAGCTCGCCGCATACATGACCGTCGCCGGCCGGAACGGGAAGCGCGGCGACGACGCAGGGCGAGCGCTTTTCCTGCTCGACGAGCCGACCACCGGTCTCCATGCACAGGACGTGCATCGCTTGCAGCGTGCGCTGCGTAGTCTTATTGAACGCGGTAACAGCGTCGTGGTCATCGAGCACAATCTCGACGTGATTGCGACGTGCGACCACATCATCGATATCGGTCCCGAAGGCGGGGCGGAGGGTGGCCTCCTGGTTGATGTCGGAACGCCCGCCGATCTCGTCGCCGGCGGTACGGGACACACGGCCGCCGCACTCCGCGCATATACCCGCGGGCGGGCTGGTGCAGGTTTGCACCGCGAGGCCGGTAGCGGGCGACCACGGGCGGGTGCAGGCAAACGGCGAGTGGCTGCCGGCACGCGCCCGAGGGAATCCGCCGGCACGCGTCGAGGGGACGCTACCGGCCCC
>PUOG01000295.1 GCA_003552745.1 Spirochaetaceae bacterium | reverse complement strand
TCCTGCTCCATCATCGGATCGTCGAGATCCATATCCTCGTCGATCTCAACCGGCTCACACGCCACCGCAACAATACCGATGGTCGCAACAACAATAAGAATCTGAATAAGCTTCTTCATAATACTTCTCCTTATCGCGGCGGTTTGTATCGTCCTCTCCGCCCGCGACATGTACGAGAATAGCAGCGCAGCTTTCAGATGACGCTCGAACTACGTCCAGATTCTGTAAAGATTTATCGAGATATCTCGTCGCTATCGACGAACGTTGACAACTCGCCCGGCGGGAATGCGCAGGCGAACCGGCTCCCCCTCGCTGCACGCCGCGTCGTCGATCACCGCGATGGTACCGTAGCCGGTGTCGACACGATGCTCGAACCACGCCCCGCGGTAGATCGACCGCAACACGACCCCGTCGATCTCCGTGTCCACCGGAATGTCGGCAGGAGTGCTGGATGATGATGTTTCGGCCTCGCCGTCCGGCCCGCGTGCAGGCGTTTCGTTGTCGCTTCGTTTGCGGCCGGCTTCCGCCTCCCCTTCGCCGTCCGGCCCGCGGGCAGCCGTTTCGTTGTCGCCCCGCCCGCGGCCGGTGTCCGCCTCTCTCTCGCCGGCCGGGCCGTCGACGGCAGCTCCCACCTCGCCGCAGCCGCCGAGCAGCTCCACCGCCTCGGGGCGCACCATGCGCGTGCGGGCGGCGTCGAGGAAGATCGCCGGGCCGAGCGCCCGCGCGGTATAGACGCTTGCCGGCGACTCATAGAGCCGGCGCGGCGAGCCATCATCATCAACCCTTCCTTCCTTCATAATCACGATGCGGTCGGAGATGGCCATCGCATCGGTGCGGCTGTGGGTGACGAAGACGGTGGGAATCGAGAAGTTGCGCTGCAACCGCAGGAGGTACTCGAGGAGCTCCTCGCGCCGCTCGCTGTCGACCGAGGAGAACGGCTCGTCGAGCAGGAGAGCACGCGGGCGCCGGGCGAGCGCGCGCGCGACCGCTACCCGCTGCTGCTCGCCGCCGGAGAGGGTGTGCACCGCTCGCGGGCCGAAACCGGGCAGCCCGATGAGCTCGAGCAGCTCCTCCACGCGGCGGCCGCGCTCGACGCGCGGAACACCGAAGACACGAAGCCCGTAGGCTATGTTCTCGGCCACATCGAGATGCGGGAAGAGGGTGTAGTCCTGAAAGACGTAGCCGATGTCGCGCCGGCGGGCAGGCAGTGCCGAGATATCGCGCCCGTCGATCGTCAGGCTACCGCGCTCGGATCGCTCGAAGCCGGCGATAATGCGCAAGGTGGTCGTCTTGCCGCTGCCGCTCGGGCCGAGCAGCGTGACCAGCTCGTCGTCGCCGACGCGAAACGAGACATCGAGCACGAAATCACCGTAGTCACGGCGGATGCCGTCGAGTTCGATCACAGCTCCGCTCCTTCGCGGCCGAACGAGGTGCGGTCGATCGCGAGAAACGCGAGCGCCACGAGAGCGATATACCACACACCGAGGGCGAGCGCCACGTCGAAGCTCTGGAAGCCGATGAGCCGGTACATCGCAACCGGGAAGGTAACCACCGCACCGCGCCCAAGGGTCAGCACCGCGGTGAAGTCGGCGAGCGAAAGCGCGAAGGCGAAGGCGAACGCGTTGACGATCCCCCGGCGCAGGATAGGCAGCTCGATTGTACGCAGGCGGAACCAGAAGCCGGCGCCGAGGCTTTCGGCGCTCTCGCCGTAGCGCGGCGGGAAGGCGTTCACCGTAGCGCGCAGACTGCGGTAGACAAGCGGGAACGCCATCACGCTCTGCGTCAGCAGAATCAGCGCGACCGGCGGGACGGTGCGGCCGAAGATAACGTAGAGGCCGAGGCTGTAGGTGACGCTCGAGATCGCGAGCGGCATCGTCGAGAGGGTGTCGAGCCACGGGACGCGAACTCCGCGAAGCAGCCGGGCGGCGATGAAGGCTGCGGTCGTCGTGAGCACCGCCGTGGCCGAGGCGAGCAGCAGACTCGTGCGGGCGATCTCGGGAAAGGTCGCGCGCATGATACTGTCGAGGTTCCTGTTGCCGATGCGCCCCTCGATGAGCGCGGTGAACGCGGCAAGGCTGGGCGACCCGTCGCTCACGAAGGCGCGCACGACGATCGAGAGAATCGGCGCGGCGAACAGGAGCGCCATGGCAAGCCAGTACGTCGCACAGAGCGTCCGGCCGCGGATGCTCAACGCGGTCCATTCGTACACGCGGATGCGCCGGTCGCGCGACGGGGCGCGGGCTCGCCGGCCACCGACCCACTCCAGGGCGGTGGCGACGGCCGCGGCGGCGAGCAGCTGCAGCCCGGCGAGAATTCCCGCCCCGGCGAGATTCAGGTTTACAAACATCTCCCGATAGATTCGTACCTCGAGGGTCGCATAGCGGACACCGCCGAAAACGAGCACGATCCCGAAGCTGACGAAGCAGTAGAGAAAGATGATGATGGCTGCCGCGGCGCCGTGCGGAGCGAGCAGCGGCGCGTAGAGCCGCCGCAGCCGCGACCACCCCGACTCGCCGAGGCTTCGCGAGGCCTCCCGCAGCCGTTCATCGATGGTGAGCCATCCCCCGGCGAGGATCCGCAGCGCGATCGCCACGTTGAAAATCACGTGCGCGATGATAATCCCGGCCGGGGAGTAGATCGCCGCGATATCGGTTCCGATGATTCGGTTCACCAGTCCTGCGCGGCCGTAGAAGGTGATCACCGCGAGTATGACGATGAGTGTCGGCAGCACGAACGGGACGAGGGTCAGGCTCTGTACGATCCGCCGGCCGGGAAAGCGCACGTGCGCGAGGTACCACGAGCCGGGAAGCGCGAGAAGGATACAGACGGCCGCCGAAACGCCGGCCTGGTAGGCCGCGAAGCGCAGACTGCGCCATGTGCCGGCGCGGCTCAGCATCTCTCCCGCGGTCGCGATCCAGCCGGAGAGCCCGCCCTCGAATGCGCCGGCGGAGAGAACGGCGACAGCAGGAATGAAAAGCACAAGAGCGAAAAGGGCGCCAAGGGCGGTCGCCGCGCGATGCGCGAGGACGGCGCGGTCGGCGGCGGGTCCGCGCCCGGCGCCGGACGCCGGATCGGCGCCGGGGTTCGGGGCGCCCGCGCCCCGGCCGCCAGGCTCGGGACGCGCCTGCGAATCGCTCAACGCATAACCTCTTCCCAATCGGCGAACCACTGCTCGAAGTTATCCGCGACATCGCGCGGATCGAGCATGACCGAGCGGGTAATGCGCTCTATCTCACCGAACGACTCGGGCAGCTCCACGTCGGGGTGAATCGGATACATGAACTGCGACAGCGGAATCTCCTCCTGGAAGCGTTCGTCTACCATGAAGTCGATGAAGCGCTCGGCGTTCAGGCGATTCCGCGCCCCGCGGGTGATCCCTGCGAACTCCACCTGGCGATAGCCGCCGCCGTCGAAGAGCACCGCCTCGTACCGGTCGGTATCCTCGAACTCGCGGTGGAACGCCGGGCTCAGCTCGTAGCTGACCACCAGCGGCGCCTCGCCTTCGGTATAGAGGCCGTACCCTTCGGACCAGCCGCCGGTCACCGTGAGAATGTTCGGCTCCAGCTCCCGCCAGTAGTCGAGATAGCCGTCGGGGCCGAACTCGGCGATAGTAAAGAGCAGGAAGTTGCGTCCCGGCGAGCTCGTGCCCGGATTCAGCATGATGATCGAATCGCGATACTCCTCGGAAAGCAGATCATCCCAACTCTCGGGTACCGAGTCCACCTGCTCGGTATCGACGTTCAGCACGATGTAGCCCCAGTCGTACGGGACCGCATGGAACGTTTCGTCGACGATGAGCTCCTCATCGACCACTTGCAGATCGTCCGGTTCGTACGGCTCGAGAAGACTGTCGTCGATCGCGCGCGGCACGTCGCTCGAGTCGAGTCCGAGCAGGACGTCGGCCTGCGGGTTGTCGCGCTCGAGAAACGCCTGGGTGTAGACCGCTCCGGCGTCGCCGACGCGGTCGAATGTGACCGTCACGCCGTACTCCGACTCGAAGTACTCAACGGTCAGGTCCTCGAGCGAGCCGGGAAGCGAATCGTAGCTGTAGATGACAAGTTCGTCGGTTTCGTCACGACGCTCCTCGACTTCCGGAAACTCCGTTTCCTGCACGCCGGCGGCACCGATCGATTGCGGGGCCAGAAACACCAGTGCGGCGATCGTCGCCGCAACGACAACGAGGGAACCGGAGCGGTCTCCGATTCGATACGTTAGGTTTGACATAGATCTCCCTCCTGCGCTTTTAGCGCTATCAGGGGTCGAATGCCATACCCGCTTTGAGTACTGATCAGGAAGGTTACCGTGTCCGACAAGTGGGAGCAATCGCCGGTTCACTTGCACGATTGCCGCCGGACCGCTTCGACATTGCCTTCGCCGGCATTACCCGGATCAGGTTCAAAGGGTATGATCTCAGCCGACCGGAAAATCGCCGGCCAGCACCCCTATGTGTAGGTACAATGTATTGGTCGGCCCTCGTGAGGTCAAGAGGCGCCCCGCATCGATTCGAAGATAATCCGGGAAGATTCGCTACCGCGTTATCGTTATCCATTGACCGATTTTGTCCCTTATGTCACCAATAATCGTAACTCGGGACAAAAGAGTCTGTTCTACACAGTGTAAAGAGGAAGGAGAGTGCAATATGCATGCAATAACGAAAGGAGGGCTGATCATCGCCCTCGTGAGCTTCGCGTTCGTCGCCTGTGAGGGCGAGCGGGCGGTCACCCGTGATGAGCTGGACGATCGGGCCGCCGAAACCGCGGCGGCAGAAGATAGTGCCGGTGGCGAAGAAGCCGCAGGGATCGACCTGAGTCAGCTGACGGACGGCTGGTACCGCGCCGCCGAAGAGTACGACCCGGAGGCCGACTGGCGCAACATCGTCATGATCGAGGTCCGTGACGGCGAGATCGTCGACGGTCGATGGACCGCGGCGCCGAAGAAAGGCGGGCCGGACAAGCTCACCTATTCGCGCGACGGCGACTACGGCATGGAGCGCATGGCGCAATGGCCATGGCACGAGCAGGCCGAGGCAAC
>PUOG01000034.1 GCA_003552745.1 Spirochaetaceae bacterium | reverse complement strand
TTGTCTCGAGCTGGAAGCCGTTCATCACCGACAGAACCGTTACGAGCGCCATGACGCCGACCGCGATCCCGACCACACTCAGCCGCGTGGCCGTGTTCCGGTCGCTTTCGCGCCGGCTACGGACGTGGCGCTCGCTCAATCGTGCGACCCACAGCAGGCGCCTAAAACGTTCGCTCACGCACCACCTCTCCATCTTGAATGACCTGCTCTCGAATCCGCTCTTCGCCTTCACGCTCGATAATGAGTGCGAGCTCCCCGTCGATATACCGTTCCTCGGTTACCTGCTCGTCCTCTCCGAAGCGGATCCGTCGGGTGATAACGCCGTCTACCGTTCGTTTCTCTTCCCTGCGATTGCCGTCTTCATCGTACTCGTACTGCCGCTCCTCGGTTCCGCCGGTGGTCTCGATGATCTCCCGAACAAGCAGATCTTCGTCGTACTCGAATCGCCGTTCACTGATCCGTTCTTCGTCCTCGTATACGTGCTCGGAAATCTCCCGACCGGCCTCGTCGAGATCCGTCACCGTCATCGTGTCGAACTGCGGTTCTCTCACCTCCCGGCGACTCGGTTCGGCCTCCCGCCGAGTATCATCGTCGGGGTAGATGAGCTGTTCGGCGATCACCAGTTCATCCTCAAAGTGCTCTTCGGTGAGGGTCAGGCGTCCGATACGATCGTAGACTACGAGAACCGACGCCGCACCACGCTCATGCCACTCCTCGACCAGGATAGAATCGGAGAAGAGGAACTCACTGCCGCCTGCTGCGCCATCGGCAAAGGTGCGCTCGATGCGTCGAATCAACCCGTCATCGCGGTAGCGATAACGCTCGCGGAAATGCTCGGTGAACGACGCCTCGTCGAGCTCAGTGACTTCTGCACTTTCGTCGTCGGTCTCCGGAAGCTCGATGATGCGCTCGGAGAGCCGCCCGTCGTCGTGGTACAGCAACCGTACTCTCTCTGCGATTTCGCCGTGTTCGCGGACGATCTCCTGCTCGAGTCGCCCCCGTTCATCGTAGCGCCGCTCGGACACCTGCTGCTCATCCTCCCACTCACGCTCAGCAACGATCCGTCCGTCTTCATACTCCCGCACGATGCGCCGACGTCGATCGCCGTTCTGCGTGAGCACGCGTTCTTCGCGCACCGTACCGGGGGCGATCTCCTCCCGCACGATCTCCAGCTCGTACTCCGCCGACTCGCCTGCTTCCAGCGGCTCCAGCGCCATGGCGATCGAGTTCGAACGGTAGCGTCCCGGCGGAGTGTTCTGCCCTCGCGGCGTTCCCGACGCGTTTATGACAGGCAATACAAGAAGAACGGCAATCGCTATCGAGGCACCCGCTGCCGCGCGCATCACATCAACCTCATCGTCTCAACTGGAGAGAAGCCGGTCCAGGTACCGATCGACGGTGAACGGCTCGAGATTCTCGTAACGCTCGCCGGTGCCCAGGAAGGCGATCGGTATGCCGAGATTCGCTCCGAGCGGAACTGCAATCCCACCCTTCGCCGTTGAGTCGTATTTCGCGATCACCGCCGCATCGATCCCGACCGCCTCGTTGAAGAGCTCGGCCTGACGAAGCCCGTTCTGTCCGGTTGTCGCGTCGATAACGAGAAGCCGTCGATAGTTCTCCGGATCCATCTTCCGCCGAACGATCCGATCGATCTTCTCGAGCTGGGAGACGAGATCCTTGCGGGTATGCATGCGTCCGGCGGTATCGGCGAGTACCAATCGTTCCCCCCGTGAGGCGGCGCTCTCGAGAGCATCGTATATTACCGCACCCGGGTCCGCATTCTGCCCTTGCTGCACGACCCGAATTCCGAGACGCTCACCGTGCACCGCGAGCTGGTTGACCGCCGCCGCACGAAAGGTGTCTCCTGCCGCGAGCACGACACCGGGGATCCCCCGCTCGTCGCGGAAGTAGCGAGCCAGCTTCGCGATCGTTGTCGTCTTGCCGGTGCCGTTCACGCCGAGAATAACGTAAAGGGTAACGGTGTCCGGATTCGGCTCGAGTGCTACCGACTTCACGCGCGCCCCGATCTCCGCGCGAAGCGCCTCCATGACTGCCTCAGTCGACTCGAACCGACCGGTTTCGCGGAGCGCATCGACAATCTCGGCGGTCGCCCTGGAGCCGACGTCGGCCTCGATCAGCAGATCTTCCAACTGATCGAAGAGCTCCTCATCGAACGTGCCGCGGGAGAACAAACGGCGAATGCGCCCGCCGAGACCGCTTCTCTTCTCTTTTTTTCTGAACATGCGGTTTGTGCTTCTTAATCAAAGTGATAGTACTGTGACGCGCGAATGTAGCGCACCAGCTGTATGACGGAGTTTATCAGCAGACCGCCGCTTACTGCGACCCCGCCCCATCGAACGAGGTCGATCGTGTTGGTTGTCCGAATGAACCGTTCCTGTTCCTCCACGCTCATCGCAGCCTGATTGTCGACCAGGAAGTCGACACGATTCTGCCAGACACCGCTCAGAATCAACGGAACCGGCACGCTCACCGCAAACCAACCAAGACTGCGGTAGAATCCTTCGCGCCGGTCACGAAGCTCGGTCGATAGATCGACGGTATCTGGAGCGAGTACGCGGCTGATGCTGTCCGGTCCGCGCGGTTCAAGAACGAATCTGCTCGCACTATGATCGGCGAGTCGCAGCTCCGCGCTGCGAGGACCGATCGGTCGTTCGATCGTCACCGGTGTGCGACCGTGCCATTCTCCGCCGATGTAGAGATCGGCCCCTGAAGGATCGGACTCGACCGTCACCTCCGTCCGTTCAACCGCTTCGAGCTCTATAGTGAGTTGCTGCTCCTCGGAAGCGTCTATCTCGATCTCGTCGGTGTAGTCGCGATATCCGGCGGCCCCGGCACGCAGCTCGTACGTGCCGGGCTCGAGGTATCGAAGCCGGACCGAACCGAATCCGAGAACCGATCCGTCGAGCGAAATTGCCGCTCGCGGTTCGTCGGTTTCGATGGTGAGTACGGCAAAGTCGCGGTTCAGAAGCGATGCGGTAATGCGAGGCAACAGCGGCTCGATCTCGTCGAAGGCATCCTCCGGCCGGACGAGGGTACTCGCCGTCGTCTGGATTCCGCCGGTGCCCGCGACTGCCAGCTCGAACTCGACGAAGAGATAGCCGTCGTCGTAGCGCATTCGCCCGCCGAGGAGAAGATCGAGTTCGTGCCGCCGCGCTTCCTCTAACGGCTCCCCGTCTGCGAAGAGCGGTTGCTCCTCGCTCTCCCGCGCGACCTCAAGTGCGAGCCGGTCGGAAAGCGTCCCGGAGACCGATTCCGCTTCGGTCGCCCGCACCGCAGCGAGCAAATCGCGCAACGAGGCGAGCTCTTCGTTGATCCGTGAACGTTCCTGTTCGCGCTCCTCGCCGGTTTCCGTAAACAGGAGCTCGTCGCGCTCATCCACGAGATCCGCGATTCGGGAAACCGTATCCGACTCGAGCCGATCCAGCGCCTCCTCCGCGGCTGCACGCAACTCCTCGAAAGAACGCCGACGTTCGGGAATGTCGGCGAGGGACTCGACAAGAACGAGCGGAAGACTGCGAGCGAGATACCGGTATTCGCTCGGTACGCCGTCCGCGACGAACTCGGAGAAGCCGAGTCGAAGCGATTCGCGATCCTCCTCCGGATACTCATCGGGATGAAGCGGTTCGTCGTCCGAATCGGACCCCGCCGCAGGAGCGATAATGGGGCCGAGCACCGTGCAGAACATCAGTATCGGAAGGATGTACGAACGTCGATCCATTATCCCGAACCGGCCTTCCGCACCGCACTGACCACCCGCTCGCGCCGGAACGGTTTGACCACGAAGTCACGTGCGCCGAGCTGGATCGCCCGCACGATCAGCCGCTCCTCATCGAGAGCGCTGCACATGACCACGCGCGCCTTCGGGTCGAGTCGCATGAGACGCGAAAGCGCGGCGATCCCATCCATTTTCGGCATCGTGATATCGAGAACCATCACATCGGGCTTCAGAGACTCATACAAGCGCAGAGCTTCCACTCCGTTGGCACCTTCGCCGGCGCATTCTATGCCGGCCGGCTCGAGGGCATCCCGGATCGCCTGCCGCATGAACGGCAGATCGTCTACGACCACAACCCGCACGTCGGAACGTTCCTACTCACCAACCGCGGCCGGCTGCCAACTCGAGCGAAGATACGACTCGATGAAACGGTCGATATCGCCATCCATCACCGCATCGACGTTACCCGTCTCCTCCTTCGTACGGTGATCTTTCACCATTGTGTACGGTTGGAACACGTAGCTTCGAATCTGGCTCCCCCACGCTATCTCACGCTTCTCGGCGGCATTTTCGGCGCGCTCGGCCTCCTGCTGAGCCCGGTAATACTCGTAGAGCCGGCTACGAAGCATCTTCATCGCCATATCGCGGTTCTTGTGCTGGCTGCGCTCATTCTGGCACTGCACCACTATACCGGTCTCGATATGAGTCATGCGCACGGCGCTGTCGGTCTTATTGACGTGCTGTCCGCCGGCGCCCTGGGCGCGATATGTGTCGACCCGGATTTCGTCGGGCTTGATGTCGACATCGATGGTATCGTCGAGTACCGGTGAGACGTAGACGGAGGCGAAGCTCGTGTGCCGTCGACCGCTCGAGTCGAAGGGGGAGATACGAACGAGGCGATGGACACCGGTTTCACCTTTCAAGTAGCCGTACGCCTTCGGGCCGGTGACCTGCAACGTTACCGACTTAACCCCGCCCTCGGCTTCGAGAAACTCGAGCGTCTCGAATTTGTAGCCGTGGCGTTCGAGGAAGCGGCTGTACATCCGAAGTAACATGCTCGCCCAATCGCACGCCTCGGTACCGCCGGCGCCACTGTGAATCGTGAGAAATGCCGGATTGTCGTCATGCTCTCCGCTGAGAAGCTCGGTCAGACGAAGCTTCTCGTAGCGTTCGGCGAGCGTCTCCAGCGTTTCGCGGACGCTGTCGGCGGTTTCGTCGTCGGCCTCATCGCGTGCCAGCTCGATGAGCTCCACCGCGTCGGTGGCCTCTCCGAGCAGTGCCTCCCACGGCTCGATCCGGTCCTTGAGTCTTGTCAGCTCCGTCATTACCCGCTGCCCTTCTTCCGGATTGTTCCAGAGGTCGGGCTGCCCACTTTTCTCTTCCAGCTCCTGAATCTGCCTTCTGACCCGATCCGGGTCAAAGAGACCTCCAGGTGCTGTGGATTTCATCGCGCAGGCGCTTTGCCTGCTCGTAGATGTCTTCGTACATATCGGGCGAAGTATACGATAGATCGGGCCTGTCATGCCACCGATTCGGTCGACCGGACGGTGGGTAACCCCGGCTTAAAGGGGTGGACCGGCTCTGCCGGTTCCATCAAACCGCCGTATACGTCCAGACCCCGCCGTACTCCGGACGCAACGGCGTCTCCCGAACGCGCTCGCTGATATCGATTACCTCCCGTTTAGTCAGTATCACGAGGCGTCGCGCCTCCGGAGGAGGATCGCTCAAATATTGGAGGGTGATGAGCTCCTCGCGTGAGACGAGGCATTCGTCCGCGTAATTCGCGAACTTGGGATCGATACGCGGATCGAGACGGCGGTAGTCGCGTTGACAGAGGCGATCGCCGTTCTCTACGAAGCGGGCGCCGAACGACTCCCGTCTCAACCGGCGTAGCAGCGGCGAGAGCACGTCTTCGGCAGCGGTATTGTACTCGATGACGACCGATCCGGCACTATCCTCGAAAACGATCCACGAATGGAGCAGTACGCGACCGCGTTCGATCCGTTCGATCGCGTCATATTCCAATAGGCGATGTCTAAGGCGGCCGGAGTCTCGCCCGTCACCGCGAACCGCGTGGAGCCCGCGTCGGTCGCAGTACAGAAGTGCTTCAGCGGTCTTCCGGTCGCCCCACCAGTTCACTGGAATGTATATCGGGTTCTTCGGAGGAGCGGCCTGCGGTCGAATGCCTGCATCGCTCGTTAGAAGATCGCGGAACTGTCGACAGAACCGCGTGGAGACATCGCCTGCTCCCAGCACTTCCCGGGGCCAGCTCTCCATTCCTCGACGGGTCTGATTCTCGACGTGCCGCGAGATGATAGTCGGGTCTTCCATATCGAGCCAGAACGACATGCCGGCCTCCCGATTCGTTACACCTCCAGTATATCATTCCCGGGAAGAGGCAGCAGTGCACCGCGAGGCATTCCATCGACAGGCCGGCCCGGCCCGGCGGCAGACGGGAGGTGCCGTTTTCGGTCAGTATCCGCGCTGATGGTCCACAAGATTCGCCGGCTCTTTCCCGGCAACGAAGCGCTCGAGGTTCTGCTCCAGAAGCCGGAAGCGCCGCTCGTCCTTGCGGTCGAATACGTTCATCGAATGCGATGCGATGATCACGTTCGGTGCACGCCAGAGCGGATGATCGTCAGGAAGCGGCTCGGGGTCGGTAACGTCCAGACCTGCGCCGCCGAGCCGGCCCGACTCCAGTGCGTCGATAAGTGCCTGCTGATCGACGGCGCTGCCTCTACCGACATTCACCACAATCGCGCCGGGCTTCAGGCTTTCGATCATCTCGCGGTCGAAGAGACCGGCGGTTTCCGGTGTTTCCGGCATAGCGAGCACCGCCGCGTCGCAGCGACTGAGCACCGACTTCGCACCTTCGATGGTGTGAAGCCCCGAGAGGTATTCGGGGAGCGTCGAAGTTGGCGTGCGTTTGATCCCGATGACCTTCGCTCCGAGAGCGGAAAGCCGGCGTGCCGTCTCCGACCCGATGCTACCGAGCCCGAATACCGCGATCGTCGACTCGAAGATCTCCAACGACGAGGCGTGCTTTGCCCATCGACGGTTGACCGTGTGCTCGACATGCGTGCGTATTCCACGAGCCACCGCGAAAAGAAGCGCCAGCACGTGTTCGGCCCCTGCGATCCCGAAGACTCCGCTGGAGGTGGCAAGAGCGACCGCTTCGGGGAGGCGATTCGTGCCTGCGTACGCATTCGCGCCGGCACTCGGCAGTTGTACCCATTCGAGCCGCGGCATCGAGGCAAGCATCCGGTCATCGGGCCAGCCGAAGAAAACCCGGGTTTCGGCGATATCCGATTCGTCCCACGACTCAGCGCTGAGGACTTTCAGCCGGCCGTTCGGAGCGATTTCCTGCAGCCGGGAGCGGAAGTGCTCGATCAGCCGCTGGGAAGGGTGAAAGTCGCCACCGGGGGCAACGGTGATCTGCAGCGTATCCGTTACCACGCGTAGGCCTCCGGCGCCTGGTCGCCCGGACCGGGGAAGAGGGAATCGAGGCGCGACATCACATCATCATCAAGCGAAATCTCCACCGCGCGCAGCGCACTCTCGAGCTGTTCGACTGTCCTCGGTCCGATGATCGGTGCGGTGACGACCGGATTATGTAGCAGCCATGCGAGCGCGACGTTCGCCGGTTCCTCGCCGAGCTGGTCGCAGAGCTCATAGTACTCGCCGAGACGTTCGCGCTCATGGTCGCTGATATTCGCCCCTTCGCGCCGACCACCGCTTCCACCGCGCAACGAGCCGGCAAGCGGACCGCCGCCGAGGGGACTCCAGCAGAGAATACCGACTCCGTAGTCGCGGCACGCCGGCACGACCTCCAGCTCGATATCGCGTACGAGCAGGCTGTACTTACTCTGTTCGGAGACGAGCCCGAGGAATCCGCGCGCATCCGCGCGCTCGTTCGCCTGGGCGATGTTCCACGCGGCGAAATTGCTCGATCCGGTGTAGATTACTTTACCGGCGTTGACGAGCACCTCCATAGCCTGCCAGATCTCCTGCCACCCGGCACCGGGCTTTATGTGCGGCGGATACGACAGGTTCGCGAGGTCTCCTCCCAGGTACTTCTTCTCGCTTTTCGGATGCGGGAGACCGCGGTCGACATGGTGCATCTGATAGAGATCGATGCGGTCGGTCTGCAGCCTCGCGAGACTCGCCTCGCACCCGCCGCGGATATGATAGGCGGACAACCCTTCATCGTTGGCCCCATCGCCCATCGGACCGAACACCTTGGTCGCGAGCACGATGTGGTCGCGATTGCCGGTCTTCTTCAGCCACCGCCCGATGATCGTCTCGGTGAGGCCCGATCCTTGCGGTTCTCCGTAGCGGTCGGCGGTATCGAAAAAGTTGATACCGAGCTCGAGCGCGCGATCCATGATCGCGTAGCTTTCCTTTTCGTCGGTGCGACTTCCGAAGTTCATGGTACCGAGGCACAGCCGCGAGACTTTCAGGCCGGTGCGACCAAGACTTGTATATTTCATTTCAAACTCCCTGACTATTCGCGGTCGTCAATCTACGCGTTTACTCCCCGACTGGTCAAAGTTTCATCAACGGCGACGCTATACCAGCGCCGGCACATCGATCCAGCGCCGCTCGCTCCAGCTCTGCAGCCCGAGCTCGGCAAGCTGCACCCCTTTCGCCCCTTCGAGCAGATCCCACGGGAACGGATCGTCGTTTACATAGTGCTTGAGAAAGAGTTCCCACTGCACACGAAACGCGTTCTTGTACGGATCGCGGTTCGGCACCAGATTCCAGCCGTCGTAGAAGTTGATCGGATTCGGCACGTCGGGATTCCAGACCGGCTTCGGCGTCGCAGCCTCATCCTGGATATAGACATCGCGCAATCCGGCGATTGCCGACCCGTCGGTACCGTCGATCTGAAGATGCATTATCTCGTCACGCCGTACGCGGATCTGCCACGAACAGTTGATGTGCACATAGACGCCGTTTTCCAGCTCGAAGGTGACGTATGCGGTATCTTCGGCCGTCGACTTGTACGCTTTGCCGTTCTCGTCAACCCGCTCGGGAATCGTGATCGCACCGGTACTGGAGACTGCCTTGATCGGTCCGAAGAGATTGTCGACCACGTAGCGCCAGTGCGGAAACATGTCGACGAACAGTCCGCCGCCGTCCTCCTTGCGATAGTTCCAGCTCGGGCGATTCGCCGGCTGATGAAACCCGTCGAACACCCAGTACCCGAACTCCATGCGGGCGGAGACCAGCCGTCCGAAGAACCCGGTGTCGCGCAGGTATTGCACCTTGAGCATCCCCGGCAGCCATAGCTTGTCCTGGACCACCCCGTGCTTCACCCCCGCCTTTTCGGCCAACTTGTGCAGCTCGAGCGCCGCATCGGTAGTTGTTGCGGTCGGCTTCTCACAGTAGATCGCCTTCCCGGCCTCGATCGCCTTCTTTACGCCGTCGACCCGGAGCTGGGTGAGAGTGGCGTCGAAGTAGATTTCGTTCTTCTTGTCGGAGAGGACGCCGTCGAGGTCGGTGGTGTAGTCGGAAACCCCGTATGTGGCCGCGAGGCGGGCGAGTTTTTTCTCATTTCGTCCGACGAGGATCGGCTCGGGTACAATCGTGTCGCCGTCGCCGACCGGCACACCGCCGTCCTCGCGAATTGCCAGTACCGATCGAACGAGGTGCTGGTTCGTCCCCATGCGCCCCGTCACTCCGTTCATGATTACACGGACTTTTCGTTCCATTTATGCTGCTCCCTTTTTGCACCTCATACGTGCAGTTTGAATGCTTCGACGATCCTCTCGAGAAACTCCGCCTGATCGCCGGACCAGTACTCGGTCGAGAAGATCTCTACTTCGACGAATCCGGTGAAGCCCGCCTTCTCTACCCAACCGCGAATCGTCGGTATTTCGATGCATCCCTCGCCCATCAGGCCGCGATCGAGGAGGAAGTCGCGCGTCGGCACACGCCAGTCACAGACGTGAAAGGCGAAGATCTTACCGAGGTCGCCACAGCGGGCGATCTCCGTTTCGAGATCGGGATCCCACCAGATGTGATAGACGTCCACGGCAACACCGACGAAATCCGAGGCGATCTGCTCGGCGGCGTCGTTGGCCGACTTCATCGTGTTGATGGCGGACTTCGCGTCGGCGTACATCGGATGCAGCGGCTCGATTGCAAGCTTCACCCCCGCCTTTTCGGCTTCGGGGGCAAGTTCGGCGATCGCATCGACGATCTGTGCTCGCGAGTCTGTAAGCGGTTGCTTCGGATCGGCGCCGCAGACGAGGACGACGAGCGGGGCACCGAGCTCGGCTGCCTCGGCGATCACCTCGCGGTTCTCTTCCAGGGCCGCTTTTCGCTTCGAAGCGTCAACCGAAGGAAAGAAGCCGCCACGGCAGGTCGACACGGTCGTCAAGCCCGCGTCGGCGATTCTGCGGCGCACATCGGTAATGTTGCGTCCGGCGAGCGCATCGCGCCACACGGTGATACCACCTGCGCCGGCGCGCGCATATTCATCGATCGATCTCTCGATATCCCACGGTTTCGTCGTAACCGTATGGATGCACAAACGTGACAGATCTTCCATCACTCCTTACTCCTTCCCTTATTGGGCGCCGATTACAGGCGCCGGATCTGGAAACCGCCGTCAACGTCGATTACCGCTCCGGTCGAGAACGGAAAGTCGCCTCGAACGAGAGCGCGTACAGACGTGCCCATATCGTCGGGCGTGCCCCAGCGTCGCTGCGGTACGAGTCCTTCGGAGATCAGCTTGTCGTACTTGTCGCGGACCTTGCTTGTGAGATCGGTCTTCATGATACCGGGACGAAGTTCAAAGACCTGCACACCTTCGTCAGCGAGCCGGCCCGCCCACAATTGCGTAGCCATAGCCATGCCGGCCTTCGAAACGCAGTATTCACCACGATTGAACGAAACGGTGTGGGCGGATATCGACGAGACGAAGATGACTTTGTATCCGGCCGGCAGGAGACTCTCGCCGGTCTCGCCCGAACGCCACCGGCGAACGATCGACTGGGTGAGAAAGTACGGGCCCTGCAGATTCACACGCATGACCTCTTCGAACGACTCCTCGGTTGCATCGAGGATATCGAGTCGCTCGCGTGGTCCTATTCCGGCGTTGTTGACAAGAGCGTCTACACGTCCGAACCGGTCGAATACTTCGGAAACCATCCGCTCGCGGTCGGCGCGTATGCCCACATTCGCCTGGAAGATTTCGTAGCGTGGCTCACGCTCTGTGCTTCGGCCGGCGGCGAGTTGAGCGCACTCCGCCCTGGTGTCCTCAGCCGCCTCGCGATTACCGGCGTAGTTGATCGCGACCGAGTACCCCGCCTCGGCAAGTCGCACCGCAATGCCGCGGCCAATCCCACGGCTTGCTCCGGTGACCAGAATGACCGCTCGCCCGTCGCCGTCTCCGGCGACCTCCGGACCGCTTCGCGGCCCGTGTTCTACCTCACGCCCCATACACTCGCGACTCCTTCACAGCGCCAGGATTTGCATGCAATACTGGGACTCAGCGTACTCCCGGTTTCGAGCATTGTCAACCTGATTTCTCGCGGGTATGCTTGCTTTTTGCGTGCAACAGTGATCGATCACATGGAGACTCGGAAGCGACGACACTTCGACCGGCCGTGGCTGGTGTGGGGCATACTCTTTCTCCCGTATCTGTTGGCGAACTTCCATCGACTGGCGATGGGTGTCGCCCGGGAAGCGCTCGTCGCGGAGTTTGCGCTCCCTTCAGCGGTCTTCGCGAACATCGGGGCGGCCTACTTCTACGCTTATGCGATACTTCAGATACCGGCGGGAGTCCTCGCGGACTCGATCGGACCGCGCCGAACCGTAACCGCCGGCACGACGGTCGCCGCGATCGGATCGGTGCTGTTCGGGTTCACCGGGGGCGCGACCGGCCTCTTCCTGACGCGACTGGCCATCGGGGTCGGGGTATCCGTCATTTTCGTCGCAATCCTGAAGGCGGTTGCACTGCGGTTTCCCGAGAGGAGCTTCGCGAGCATGACCGGCTTGACCGCCGGTCTGGGGACCCTCGGCGGCGTTTTCGCGCAAACTCCGCTCTACCTGGCGATAGCGGGATTTGGTTGGCGTGCTACCTTCATTGGAGTCGGTGTGCTCACCGCCGTGTTCGCCGTGATCGTGTGGACGCTGATTCGCGATAAGGCAGGCTCAACGGCGCACCGCGCGAAGGTTCGCGACGGCGAGACGCCGGCCGGCCGGTCACCCGGCGGGGAGAGTGCGGGCGGGGAGAGCACCGGCGGGGAGAGTGCGACGCCGCCGGCACACGACGAGCCGCCGAGCGTCCGGCGAGGCCTGATTCGGGCACTCGGCAACTGGAGGAGCTGGCCGCCGTTCGTCGTTTTTCTGGGCGCCTACGGCATCTTCATCGCTCTATCGGGCGCCTGGGGGCACGCGTATGCGATGCACGTCCTCGGTGTCGATGAGGCGACCGCCTCGAACCTGCTCGTTTCCACGGTTATCGGCCTCACCGTCGGCGGTATCTTCTGCACTCACATTTCCGACCGGCTTCAGCGCCGGCGGCTGCCGATGCTCGTAATGGGTGGGCTCGGCGTCGGCGCCTGGGTCGTGTTCGTGACGATCATCGACGCCGAGACACCGACTGTCGCGCTCTATCTCCTCTTCTGGTTGCTCGGCTTCTGCTCCGGCATATCGATGAACACTCCGGCGAGCGCGAAAGAAGTCAATCATCCGGCCCTTTCCGGGGTATCGACCTCGATCTCGAACGTCGGAGGTTTCGTCGGTGCGGCGCTCATGCCGCTGGCGATGGGAGCGATACTCGATTCGGCTCCGACCCCGATTACCGCGGATCTCTACCGGTACGTCTTCGTAGTCTGCATTGCCGGCTCGGTGCTCGCGTTCGTCGCCTCGTTGTTCATTACCGAATCGAACGGGAGAAACATCTACCATGAACTCAACAGCGGTCACCCACGATAGCGGATCTCGCCATGCCCTGCTTCCACGTGTGTTCCGAAGCGTTCGCCGTCACGATTGAGAGTGCTCGCCAGCCACCGGAGGTCGGAATCGCCGGCGACCCGAAGCGAGAAACGCACGGTGCGCATCGGAACCATTCGCAGGGCGATTAACGCTCCGCTATCCCGGTCGATATCCGCGAAGTACATCAGTGAGAGATCGGGCCGGTAGGCGTCGTGCCCCGGAATCCCTTCGTAATCGGTGATGAAGTCTCCGGCGCCATAGAGAATCAGTCCGCCATGATACACCTCGAAACACTTCACGTGATGGGAAGAGTGTCCGTGGACGACCGACACACCCGCTCCGTCGATGAGTGCATGGGCGAAGGCACGATGAGCCGGCGGCACATCCCATCCCCAGTTACCTCCCCAATGCACCGATACGACCGCCGGCTCGTTGTCACGACGCAGCGACGCGATCCGGTCGACCTCCCGTGCGATACTCTTCCGGTTCAGTCGCCGAATCAGGTGAACACCGGCGCCCGAATCTACGCTGTCGAGACGGCGTTGCGGCCCTTCGGTTTCACGCATCGTCGATCCGGCCGACATCCCCGCAGCCCACGCGGCAGGTATCCCGCTGTCTCCGACCCCCACCCCGAAGACCGAAGCGGTACCCGGCCCGCCGCCGGGCGGCTTGTCGTTCCCCGGATTCCGCGGCTCGGAGTGTAGCAGTTCGGTGCGAAACGGCTTTGCAGCCTCCTCGGCGCTGCGACCGGCGCCGGAGTGACCACAGCCGGCCTCATCGAGCACATCGAGTGTCTCGAGCAGACCGGCGTGTCCGAAATCCATGACATGGTTGTTCGCAAGCGTGTAGCAGATAGCGCTCTCGCGGCTCTCGCTTCCCGGCATTGCCTCGCCGGGGAGGCGCAGCACGCGTGCATTTGCCGGATGCATCCGGTAATGGATGCCCTTGTCCGGCCACGGCCGTCCACTTCGAGTAATGCTCGTTTCGAGATTCATGACACAGAGGTCGCAGCCGTATTCACGCCATACATCAATCGCATCGCCCCAGACATACGAGTCGTCGACGCCGCGGTCGATCGGACCGTGCACACGCTCGGCCAACGCCACGTAATCGCGCGCATCGCGGACGACCGGCTCGTAGATCGTCGGCTCCGAAGGTCGTCGCAGAATCTGATCGATGCCGCGCCCGGTCATTACGTCGCCACACAGAAAAACCCGCATGGGAATACCCCTATGCACTCCTACCTGTCGCCGTCCGAACGGCTCGAAGTGAACTTCGGCACCAGCGCGATCGCAAGCAACAGAGCCGCTCCGGTGACCTGGAATACGCGGTCGAACAAGCCGAGGTCGGCGAAATAGCCGACAATCGCCGGGTACAAACCGGCGCCGAACACACTCGCCATCGGTACCGCGAGACTGATCACGACATTGCGAGTCCGCGGCGGACCGATCGATGCCATCGCGGCTATCGCCGCGGGAAAGAACGCGCTTATGACCGCAGGCTGTAGCAGCACAGCCAGCGCCAGAAGCACCCCGTCGGCAATCGTCAGAAGGATCGTGAAGACTCCGGTAATCGCAAAGATTGCCGTGATCAGTCGCCGGAACCCGATTCGGTCGTTCAGGACACCGGAGACGAACACCATGAGCAGTCCCCACGTACGAGACACGCCGATAAGACCGTTGGCCACCTGCTGGTCCATTCCCCTGTGGCCGATGAGAAAGGTCGGGAGGACCGCGAACATTCCGAGCGCCGCGGACGCCGCGATCACGAGAAAAACTATGATCAGCCAGAAGCGCGGATATCGAAAGATCTCCTTGAGGTTTCCAAGCCGCGGAGCTTCACCGTGAAACGCACCGGCACGTCCTCCGAAGAAATAGGAGAGACCGGCCACCGCCGAGACAATTCCGGTGGCCGACACCAGCGCACGCCAGCCGAATGACGGCAGCATGAGAGCGACGAACGCGGGGGCGAGAACGAAGCTTACCGCCGGTCCGAGCTCGTGTATCGCAAACGCCGTCCCGCGTCGGGACGCCGGCACGATCTCCGAGACGATCGAGAGGCCGGACGGTGCATAGAGACCGGCGGAAGCGCCTACGACGAGAACACCGAGGTGCAGGAACAGGAGTGAAGGCGCGGAGGCGGCCACCTGCATGCCGATTCCCGCTCCCAGTGCCGAGAATGCCACTATTCGCCTGTGTTTCAGGCGGGTTGCGAGAAAGCCGCTCGAGAGCATCGACACCGCATACCCGGCGTAGATCGTTGTGAAGATGCGAGTCGCTGAGGCGGCACTCACTTCCAGATCGACCTGGATCGCCACGAGCAGTGGAGAGAAGAGAACTCGCGGGAAGAAGATGCTGAAGACCATTACGACTATGGCGGCAAGGCCGGGAAATGCCGTTCGCAGGCCAGGCCGCTCAAAGGTCGTGCGGTTCGTGTCGTTCATGAATAACTGAGAGCATAGGTGATGGAAAGTCGCGAGGCAATACGGAGGCGATCTACCGAGACCGCCTCACAATCTCGAGTTGTGCCGGATTTCTCAGCTCGATCTGCGGAACTCCATCGTGGACGTCTACCACTCCGGCGACACAGACGCGCTGCCCCTCGAGCATCACCTCGACCCCGCCGGGGTAGCGGTCGAGAAAGGAGCGACGGTGGTCGTCCCAGATGACCGCCTCGAATCGAGGGCGTTCCGGATGTGGGGCTCCGATATTGATGAATGTCGGCCTGCCTTCAACGTGTGTTGCGAACACGGCCGAAGCCACGGTTCCTTCTACCGCGAAAACCCGACCGCGATAACGATTGGGAGTTGCTGCGACGCTCGACCACTCAACCGCATCCGCGCACAACTCGGAGGCGTCAGGTACCGAGCCGAAAAGCTCTGTGATGGGCACCGGCGCGCGGCTGAGGACGAGCAGGAGCGCGAGCGCTGTAACCGCAGCCACCCCGACGGCAGCGGCGGCGCGACGGCTTTGCGCCGACCGGCCGGCCCGCCTCGTAGCGCGACGCCGGACATCCCGGCGGCGACCCGAACTCCTCGTGCTGTCCGTGCCCCGTCCCATATCTACACAGTGCCGTGCCGCTCGGCGTAAATCAACACCTCAACGTGGCAGGCGCGGCGACACAGGCGCAGCGACACAGCGCGGCAGCCCGACTTGTCACAGACGAAATCGATCTGTAGCGTGAGGAAGGAGTCCGCCGTGAGACGAGTACCACGCGAGTACGTGATCTACCATGCACACATACCACTTCTCGACCCCAGCTATCCCACCGATAGCGTCGCCGACTCCGTACATGTCGACGACGGCATCATCCGCTGGGTCGGTCGCGCAGGCGCGGCGGATGCCCCGATCGACGGTGAGGGGCGAAGCCGGTTGCCGGTCTACGATGCGCGAGGAGCAACCGTACTTCCCGGATTCATCGACAATCACGTTCATACCCTCATCAGCGGCGATCAGGCGAGTCAGCCACATCTCTACGGCCTGGAGGAAGCAGAGATCGTTCGCACGGTGCGAGAGCTCGATAGCCGGCTTCCGGCCGGAGTTCCGCTCAGCGCGTACGGTTGGGACTACCCATTCTGGCCGCAACCGCATCGCCGCATTCTCGACGCGATCAGTAGCGACCGGCCGATCGTGCTCTACCAGTTCTCCGGCCACGGGGCGTGCGTCAACTCCGCGATGCTTCGCGTCCTGGAGATAACGCGCGGTACCCCGGATCCTTCCGACGGCCACATTGAGCGCGACTCCGACGGCGAGCCGACCGGGATCCTCCGCGAAGGCGCCTCCCGGCCGATCCACGTGAAACGCCTTCAGGAAATCCATCGCAACCGGGAACTCGCCCAGGAGCTGTTGCTGCGAGGTCTCGAGACATTCGCGTCCCACGGTATCACCGGAGTCGGCGATAACACTTGGTACGCCGGTTCGGCGTTTGCCCTTGTCCGACTCCGCAAAGCGGAGCGACTCCCCTGCCGCATCACCTGCTGGTCGCTCGGGAGGTCGCCGCGCGAGGCGTTCGGTATGCGCTTCGCACGCTACGACCGCCGATTCGTCCGCCGCGGCCCCGCAAAGCATTTCCTCGACGGCGCGTTCTCTACACGCACCGCGGCGCTGCTCGAACCGTACGCCGACGACCCGGAAAACAGCGGCACTGAGATGTTCGACAACGAAGCGCTTTTCCGGATACTCAGACGGTTGACGCTCTTCGGCAGGCAAGGGGCCTTTCACGCGATCGGCGACCGAGCGGTTCGCCAGTTTCTGGATGCGGTGGAACGGCTCGCGCGGCGATCCCCGCGGGCAACGCGGCTACGCCATCGACTCGAACACTGCCAGCTCGTCTCCCCGCGTGATATCGACCGCTTCGCCCGCCTCGGCGTTCACGCGGCCGCGCAGCCGCACGCTATCGCAACGCCGGAGAAGGACGAGCAATTGCTCGGATCTGAGCGCGCGGCACGTGCATACCCCTACCGTTCTCTTCTCGACGCCGGCGCTGCGCTGTCGTTCGGGTCCGATTCGCCGGCGGAAGCGACATTCGCACCACTGGAAGGGATTCGGCGAGCCGTACTTCGCCCGGGACCGGAGCGGATCACGGTGCGTGAGGCGATCGAGTGTTACACCGCCGGCTCGGCCCGGGCGGAGGGCACCGAGGCGTGGAAGGGGAGCATCGGCGCGGGAAAGGTGGCCGACCTGGTAATTCTCTCGCACGATCCGACCGAGTTCGATCGCAGCGGCGACGAATCGGCGCTCAAATCTGCAAGCGTAACGGTGACGATAGTGGACGGACAGCCGGTGTACGAACACTCTCCCGGTAGTTACCGGCCCGAGTAGTCGGTGCGGTCTCTCACTCGAAGGCTACGATCATCTCGACTTCCACACTCGCCCCGAGGGGAAGTCCGGCCATGCCGAGCGCTGCACGTGCGTGGCGCCCCGCCTCACCGAGCACGTCGAGGAGCAGACGTGAGGCGCCATGGACTACCAGATGGGCGTCGGTGAAGTCGGCGTCACAGTTGACATATCCGGTCACCTTGATCACACGTCGTATACGGCTCAACGGACCGACATCGCGCGCGAATATCCGAAGCAGATTCGCTGCGCAGAGCTCCGCGGCCGCGACCGCATCATCCACCGAGACAGACGACGGCACCTTTCCACGGCTGACCACGTGTCCACCGGCAATCGGCACGACTCCCGATAGATGAGCGACTCCACCGTGCTCGACGACCGCCGCGAAAACGTCGTTCGGCTTCGGCACATCGTCGATCGGGTATCCGCGTGATTCCAGGACTTCTTCAGGTGTCTTCATGTAGACTCCTCCCTCGTGCATCTGTTTTCCACCATTCGGTGATCTCTCCATCGGTTCCGCAGACCGCCACCGCGTCGTAGTGGGCAATCGTCGGACAGATGTGGCGCGGCCACACGAACACGGCCTCGCCCACCTTCGGCGTGCGCTCTTCACTCACCGTGAACATCCAGTGTTCTTCGCTCTGACCGCCCGCGACTGCTTCGGGAAGGTTCAGGAGTATTCCGCGCGGCTGCTCCGGATCGGCTGCGATCGCTTTGCTTCCGACGTCCACGGTGAATCGTCCGGCTCGCGGCACGCTTATCACACGACCGAACACGACCGCCGCCATCTCGAACGGAAGGTCCGGATAGCGTTCTGCGTATCCCCAGTCGTGGTAGACAAAGGTCCCCGGCGAGAGTGCTACCCCGTCCTCGCAGGCAGCGGCGTGACACGGAAAAGTCGGGGTTCCGCCGAGGACGATCTCCGGCACCGCGATCGTCTCGGATGTAAGCCGCTCGCGCACCGCGAACGCGAGTTGTCTGCTCGTTTCCGCGTTGGAGCAGCGTGTCGCGATATCGCTATCGTGGATATGACCGTCGTAGGCGTGTAAGCCGCCGGCAACGAGCAGCTCAGACTCGTGCGCCGCGCGGTATAATCGTAGAGCCGATTCTCCCGGCTCAATCCCGGTGCGATGCATTCCGACATCGAGGTCTACGTAGACGGAGAGGCGAACGCCGGAACGAGCTGCTCTCCGCCCGATTGCCTCGAGCGATGCGATGCTGTCGACGAGGCACCCGAATCGCGTATCCGGAAATCGACCCGCGACAGCACAGAGAGAATCGACCGCCGGGCCGACAGGCTGATACGCCAGGAGAACATCGCGACTTCCGGCCGAGGCGACCATCGCAGCTTCGGCAACGGTCGCACACTTGAACCGGGTGACGCCCCGGTCGAGATGCATTCGGACGACCGAGGAGCTCTTGTGCGTTTTCACGTGGGGTCGAAGACGCTCGGGCGCGCCGGCAAGCGATATGCACGCTTCGATATTCGCCTCGACCCGCTCGGCCGACACGAGAACTGCCGGCGACTGCAGCGACTCGAGCCCATTCAACTCGTACCACATCGGGCTACACGTTGGGCGAGATTCGTCGCGCGTGTAAAGCCGCACTACGTGCGCGGCAGGGAAGGAAATCCGTCGACCGGCGACGGCTTGAGCTTCCACGCGGCGAAGCGTTCGACCTCGACACGCCCGTCACAGAACAGCGCGACATCCTCTGCTCCTTCCGGCGGATATACCGTTCGGGTCACCGCGACGCGTCCATCGCACGCGAACAACTCCAGGACCGAGTTGTCCAGAAACAGGTGCAAGTCCACCGTCTGATGGTTGATTCTCGACGGCAGGCATACCTTCAAACCGTCCACGATAAGCGTTTCGCTCTCCACGGCGATTTCGACACCGCTGCTTTCGCTTTCACCCATACGTACCCGTACTCCAAAGCGACCGGATGACTGCGATCGTATCCGCACGATGAGCTCGAGCTGTCTGCCGCTCGCTTCGGCCACCCTATACACCTCGCTCTGCAGCCTCAACGGTCGAAGTTCGAATGCTGCGTGACGGAGCGCTTGAAGCTCACGGGCCGGCCGCTGTACGAGAGCGTTATCCTCGGACAGTCCGATCTCGCGCGGCAACGAAAGGCATCCGTTCCATCCCCTCCCTTTCCGAAAACCGCGAATCCAACCGAGAACGATGCGCCGGCCATCCGGAGTCAGGAAGGTATTGGTTGCGTAGAAGTCGATACTGTGGTCCACCTTTCCCTTGCGTTCGGGGGCGAACACGTGCTCGTGAGCGAGGTGTCGCTCTTGAGCGAGGTGTCGCTCTTGAGCTGATTCTCCCTCCGTCGGTTCGAAATCGCCCACATAGTACTCAACCGGATGGTACGGGGAGACGAACAGAAGCCACTTGTCCTCGAGTCGGAAGAAGTTCGGGCATTCGAGGAACTCACGCTCGTACTTCGGACTCGACA
>PUOG01000017.1 GCA_003552745.1 Spirochaetaceae bacterium | reverse complement strand
GTCGGGATCATCCGTATCGGGACTCGGGTGCTCTCCTACAATCCGTACCGGGTTCTGAACGACCCGGAACTCCTCGAGGTGGTGAAGCGATTCAGCCTGCCGGAGAAGCGGATCTACTTCATGCTGCACTACTCGCACCCGAGAGAGATAACGCTTCCCAGCGCCGAAGCGTGCGACCGGCTGATCGAAAACGGTGCGATCCTCTGCAACCAGACTCCGATGTTACACGGTGTCAATGACGACCCACGGGTTCTCGGTGAGCTGTTCGACAAGCTATCGAGAATCGGAGCGACTCCGTACTACGTATTCATCTGCCGGCCGACGGTCGGCAACAAGCCGTACACGGTACCGGTAGAACGCGCGTACGAGATTTTCGAGAAAGCGCGCGGGCTCTGCTCCGGACTCGGTAAGCGCGCGCGACTCGTTATGTCGCACGCGAGCGGCAAGATCGAAGTCGCTGCGGTGACCGGGGATTCGGTCGTGTTCCGCTACCATCGGGCGGCGGACCCCGCCGACTGCGGCCGCGTCATGATCTACCCGTCGAATCGTGACGCCTACTGGTTCGACGATTACGTCGAGGCTGCTACCGACTAATCAAGGACGTCGGTCTCGGATGTCGAACGTAGCTGCAAGGCGGCGACCGCAGTTCTACCGGACGGGACGAAAACCGGATCGATGAACGGAAGCTGTTCTCTATCGCGATAGAGCGCGCGAACCGCCTCGAACTTCTCGATTGCATCAGCGCGCGTGCCGTCGTCCGGATTCACGAGATAACCGCTCTCGGTGGGATCAGTGCCTCCAAGCACAGTGTCGTAGGGGTCGCCGTCACGCCAGAGTACCGTTTCGTCGACTGCGTCCGCCTCGTCATAGTCTACCCCCGGTTCAAAGAACTCGATGAAGACGAGATACGAGCGGTTGCTCGGCACACCGGGGAGCGTCAGAGAGCCGCTGCCGGCGGACACGGTAAACTGGTAGTACGGACGGCCGCCGAACTTGATCGGCGCCTTGAGAATGAGATCGGGAACGAGGTCGTCGTCGTATTCGAGTTCGAGCTTATGATAGTAGGCCAACAACTCCGCGTTCGGAACGAGTCCCGCAGCTTCGACGCTGTAGTAGTTGAGCTCGAGGAAATCGTCGTACGCCGCCCCACGACGAAGCAGATCTTCGTAAGCGGCGTTCACTACGTACATGCGTGCCACATAGGTCGCTCCACTCTCCATACCGGGCAGTGAGCCCTGTAGACGCACCGAAAGCTCCCCCGCGGACTCGGCTACCAGCGGCGCATAGCAGGCGGTCAGCAGAAACACGAAGAACCCGAAGACAATTGGGCGAGTCGCGTGCCGGCTCCGGCTCAGAGGCCGCCTGTTGGGACCCGCCTCCGTGCCGAGCGGGATACGGTCACACGTACGGTGGAGAGCTTCTTCCCTCTGCTGTGCGACACCGAACCTACCGGATGCAAGTTGAACGCTTTCCATGGATCGCCTCCCTACTGCCACTCGATGCGCAGCGAGCCGGTTCTCACCTCATCACGTCGCGGAGGCTCCGGCGGCGGAGCGTCATCTACGACGGACTCCGAGACTCGTACCGTCACCGTCCGCTCGCGGAGCGCTGCTCCGGAGCTCAGCTCTCCATCTTCCCGCGTTTGTGCCGATTCTCCTGCAGAAACGGAAACACGGCGGAGTTGCGCATTACTGAGCGCGACCGATCCGGACAGCACCCGCAGGTTCCGCCCGTCGAATTCGAACGAGGTGCCGCGTACCGATGCGGTTGCAATCGGTCCGCGAAGCTCAAGCTCCGGCGGCCGTTCGGCCCCGACATCCACGGTACCCCGAATTCGTCCGACTTCGAGGCGCCCCTCGGTTCGCTGGAGCTCGGGAGTATCTATCAGCTCGTCGATTCGCAGCCTGGTGAGCGGCTGCACTTCCAGATCGGCACCCGGGGTGGATACTCTCGCCGTCGCACCGAAACCGGTGGAAAGTGTCGCTCCGAGGGGGACCGTCATTCCGGGCTCGGCAGGCGTCCATTCGCCGTTCAAGCGAAGCTCGACATCTCCGTCAACCTGCACTATCAGCGCCTCGCCGGCGAATAGTGACGACAACGTGAGCAGGCACACCGAGAAGCCCCAGAGCACTACCGGAAATAGAATTCGCCGTCGCATTATCGTTGCCTCCTAAAACGCTGTGGAGATGTCAACACGGAGCATCCACTCGCTGTTCCGTCCTGAAGCGAATGCACCGGCCGGAGCGACGCCCGGTACAAAGACGCCGCACCGAATACCTGCGCCGATATCGTCAAGAATTCGGGTGCGTACGCCGACTTCGACTTCGGTACCGAGGTACGGATGCCTCGAGTCGGGATCGAGGTCGGCGAGGTATTCGGAGTCGCCGGTATACGAGCGGAAGAAGAGGCGTCCGGCTGTTGCGACCTGCACACTGTCGCCGTTCCCTCGCACCGGACCGGCGAACGGGCGTACCGCATAGTCAAGCTCGGCGACTGCAAGGTTCGCGAGTCGCGGTGTGAAGACGAACCCGAGGGTGGGTTCGGAAATCGGCCGGAATTCGCCGAGCAGCAGCTCGAGATCGAAACCATCGTCGGCCTCCGTAAACTCGAGCGGAATGTACGGGCTCGTGTAGAGCAGTCGCAATCCGAGGCGTGATAGTCCGGCCTCTTCAATGAATGCGCGAACTCCCGAAGTCACCAGAAAGGATACGAGATAGTCCTCCGCGGCACCGACTTTGGTTTGCGCGGTGCCGATCACCGCTGAGTTGTCCCAGTACAGCGCGCGCCCGAGCCGGCTCGTAAGGTCAATGCCGAAGTACTGCGAGTCGATCGTGTCGGAGGCTTCGTCGCCGTCGTCTCGTCGCAGGTCGAACTGTGCCACCACGAAGAAACGTGCATTGGGCGAGCCGAGATCGATCAAGCCGATCGCACGCGCCGGAGCAAAGAAGACCGAATCGTCGTCGAGCTCGCGGTAGTCGCTCTGGGACAAGCGAACAGCCGACGTCGGGTTGGCAAGCAGACCGGTATAGGCGGCTCCGAGGCGCACGTCGAAGCGCGGAAAGGACACACGCAACGACATACCGTCGGCTCGATGATTCAGCACAAGTCCGGTCGGATCACGAAAGAGCGCTCGCCCGGCCGTCGTCTGCAGATGCGAGCGAGCTCCAAGAAGCCCGGGATAGCGTCCCTCAATACGCAACATGTCAACGTCGACGAGATACGGACGTTCGTCGGTCGCTGTATAACTCGCAGAACCGTAGATGTCGAAACTCCCACCGCTGTCGAACCCACGGTAGCCGTGCAGCCACAGGCCACTCCGAACGTAGAAGCGATAATCCGCGTCGGCCTCGGTCGCACCGAAACGCCCGGATGCGAATGAATCGAGCGTACCTCCCCAGTCGAGATCGAGCGCCGGCAGTGAAGTGGGCGCTATTAAAAGTAGTGCGACGATAACGGTGAGATACGCGTGATTCCGCGCCGTTCGCACAATCACCATAGCCGTTCTCCTTCCCGGTGGCGAATGGCACGATCGAGAATCCGCACCGCACGATTTCCCGACAGCTTCATGCCGGGAAACACCGGAGGTTCGGCGATACGCGCGCGCCGAATCCAACGCGCGGCGTAGCGCGAGCCCGGAGCGATTCGATAGAGCAGACCGCCGTCGAAACCGAGATGTACCATAAGGATGTGCGAGTAATCTCCGAGCGTGATCTCATCGGTGTATTCGATCGCTTCCGACGGGACCGGACCGAGGTGTACGAGCGCTTCAAAAGCTTCGCCACGAGAAAGGGCCGAAGATACTGAGCCGGAGGCGACGAGGGCGAGGCACGCCGCGCTGCCATACGTAAGGTTCGGTTCGGCCAGAACCTGGTCGAGCGTTCGGTGGGTTTGTGCGACAGCCGTACCTCCCCATACGAGAAGGACGCTGCAAATCATCGTCCGAACGCAGGTTACCCATCGATCTCCCCCCATCACCACACCCTCCATCGCAACTCAGGATGGGAGTATCTTATGGTGGCCGAAGAACTATAACAACTGCGAACGCAGTGCCGACACGTAAGCTTTCGTCGGTTTCGTCGATGACGATACACCGGATGTGGTGCCAGATAGGCCTCCCCAGCACGCTTTTTTTTCCGGAACGTATGCCTTTCCCTACCCAAGTAATGATAAGCTTGAGTAACGTGCTCATCATTTCGATGTTTAGTGCGTGAGACGTACGGCTTGCGGTGCCCCGGTACTTGCGGCCGCTGATTTCGAGGAGGCATGCAATGATTACCGCAACGGTACGACGGATTATGTACATCTCGGCGGTCTCCCTGACGCTCCTGCTGATAGGGTGCGGTGGTGGCGAGGAGATTACCGAAGAGGAAGCCGCTCAGGTCGATCTGAGTAACCCCGCGACAATTCTCGCGCGAACGGTCGAACGCCCGGGCGGCGAGGAGCCGTTTCGCATCGGGCGGCACGGCGGGACGTGGACAACGAGCATCAACAACGACCCCCGAACCTTCAACACGCTCACCGCGCGCGATGCCGACTCGCGCAGCGTGATCGACCCGCTTTTCGACTTTCTCGCCAGCTACGATCCGTATGAGCGCGAGTTCAAACCCGCTCTCGCGTACTTCGAGATCGAGGCCGATGAAGCGACCGACTCGCTTCGGGTGATCTATACGCTGCGCGACGGGCTGTACTGGACAACACCGGAGAGCGATCCGGAGACATGGGTGGAAGTGACGAGCGACGACGTTGTGTACTGGTATGACGAGATCAACGGCGACCGCTCTCTGCAGCTTCCCGGGTATGCCGGTCAGTTCATCGAGCTGCCGGACGGCTCACAGGCACGGATCGAGATCGAACGGATAGACGAGCGCTCTTTCGCCTTCATCTATCCCCGGATCGTCTCGAACCCGATCCTCTCTACGAATATGCAGTTCGGCCCGCGCCACATATTCGAACCGGCGAAGGAAGAACGTGGAGCCGAAGGCGTGCTCGATCTGTTCAGCGTCGACACCGATGTGACCACCATTCCGTCGGTCGGTCCGTTTCATCT
>PUOG01000308.1 GCA_003552745.1 Spirochaetaceae bacterium | reverse complement strand
TCGGGTCGTCGGCACCGGTGGTATTACGCAACCGCGAGCTGGAGGCCGAACTGGCCGGGCGCAAGGCGCCGCTCGGGCGTCGCGAAATCACTCAGGCGGCGGAGCGAATGCGCTTTGCCGCTCGCACCGCGGATCCCACCTTCACGAGCTTCGACCTCTACCGGATCGCCGGGTTCGTTACCACTTTCTTGCACCGCGTGGGGCGGTGATCGCAGACGTTACTCAGAGTTTCGCCACGCCTTAAACGGCACGCAGGCGCTCCGATTCCGACATCCAGCTAATCGAAAACAGGCAGGAAACCTCACCCGTGACGTGATACCATGACCCTTAGTGAGACTCGAAACACTCAACGAAATCCGCACCGAGCTTCCCGATCTCATTCGGCAGTCCTTTCCGGTGCAGGTGTGGTCTCTACAGGAGCTCGGCGGTTACCAGAACTGGGTCTATCAGATGTCGTGCCACGATCGGCCGTACATTGTGCGGGTTACTCCGTCGTCACACCGTTCACTGACCGAGCTCAAGGCAGAGATCTCGTTCGTGAACCGACTCTACGAACAGAGTATTCCGGTTTCCGCTTCGGTAACGTTTTCCGGCACGCCGACGATACAACGGGTGAAACTCACGCAAGAGACCTGTTTCCTCACCGTGTTCGAGAAAGCCCACGGCCTGAACTGGGGCGACGTTGTGCAGAATGAGACGCACTATCGCGAGGCTGGACGCGTTCTCGCACTGATTCACCGCGAGTCGAAGCGGCATTCGGCCCGGATCAACCGACCGCTCTGGACGGAGAATCACTATATTCGTGCGGCGAAGCGGGCTATTCCGCAAGAAAAACGATGGGTACTGTACAAGATGGTCGAGCACGTAGCGCGGCTGCGAGAGCTGCCGCAGCTCGAAGGTGAGTTCGGCCTCGTGCACGGTGACTACCACTACGCAAACATGCTCTACCGTGACGACGGCATAACCGTATTCGATTTCGATGAGGTCGAGTATCACTGGTACAGCTACGACCTCGCAGTCTACCTTTTCTACCAGCTGCTCGGGTCCGATCCCGGTGCCATGGATATCGCGAAGACCGCGCACGTGTGGGCACCGTTTCTCGAAGGATACGCCGCCGAACAGCCGCTCCCCGACAATCTACACGAACGGCTCGAGGATTTTCTGCGTCTGCGCGAGTTCATGCTCTACAGCTCGATTTACGACAGCGTGCCTCGACGGCCGTGGGATACCTGGCGGAAACGGTACATCGACGAGGCCGACCGCCGATTCAAGTCCGACCGACCGTTCGTCGATCTCGATCTGCTCGCAGCGCCGGTAGCGTAGAAGGCGGCGTCCCCTCCTTGCCCGCTTCCGCCCGGCGGGGCTATAGTGGCGCGAGCAGATAAGAACGAGGCAGATGCGTCGCGGCCAGGCCGGGATCGATCCGGCCTGGCCGGATCGATCCGGCGGAGCCGGGCCTGTCCCGGCCGAACCGAGCAACGGCATGCCGAGCTAACGGGAACGATCGTGAGCGATTTCGTACATCTCCATCTCCACACCGATTACAGTCTGCTGCGCGCCTCCGGCCGCATCGGTGACTACGTTGCTCGGGCGGCAGAGCTGGGAATGGACAGCCTCGCGATCACCGACTTCGGCAACATGTTCGGCGCGCTCGAGTTCTACAACGCCTGCCACCGGGCGGGGATTCGCCCGATCATCGGAACGGAGGTCTATCTCGCCGAAGGGTCGCGGCATGTGCGCGAAACGAGCAACCGGCGGGGGCGATACGCCCGGATCGTGCTGCTCGCGGAATCGAACGCCGGCTATCGCAACCTCATGGCGATCTCATCGGCGAGCTTTACCGAGGGTTTCTACTACAAGCCGCGAGTCGACGACGAGCTGCTCGCGCGACACGCAGACGGTGTTATCTGCCTCAGCGGCAGCCTCGCCGGCGACATTCCATCACTCATACTCAAGAACCGACCCGACGACGCTCGGGCGCGGGCGGCGCGATACCGGGAGATCTTCGGGCCGGAGCGCTTCTATCTCGAGGTTACCGATCACTCTCTGCCGGAGAACCGGCAGGTGAACGCCGCCCTTATCGAGATCGCACGGGAACTCGACATTCGGCTCGTCGCGGCAAATGACTGCCACTATGTGAATAAGGATGATGCGAACGTCCACGACATCCTCCTCTGTATCGGTGCAGGCAAGGCGAAGCACGACACCAACCGCCAGCGGATGCGGAGCGCCGAGTACTACCTGAAGAGCCGCGAGGAGATGGAGCGCTCGCTCTCCTCGCTACCCGCGGAGATGCGCGAGCAGTCGATCGCCGCCACGAAAGAGATAGCCGATCGGTGCGAGGTGGAGATCCCGCAGCCGGGCCCGCTTCTGCCGGCGTACGAAGTGCCGGAGGGCTTCGCCGGGCCGGATGAGTATCTGCGTCATCTCACCCGGAAGGGACTCGAGAAGCGCTACACTACCGTGACCGAGGAAATCGAGGAACGGACGAAGTACGAGCTCGATACGATCATCGGCATGGACTACACCGGCTATTTCCTGATCGTCTGGGACTTCATCCGCTTTGCCCGCGACAACGACATTCCGGTCGGGCCCGGCCGCGGCTCCGGGGCCGGCAGCATCGTTGCGTATGCGCTCGAGATAACCGATATCGATCCGCTGACCTACGGTCTGCTTTTCGAGCGCTTCCTGAACCCAGACCGCGTCAGCATGCCCGATTTCGACATCGACTTCTGCTTCGAGCGGCGCGGGGAAGTCATCGATTACGTCACGCGCAAGTACGGCAGCGACCGGGTGGGCCAGATCATCACGTTCGGTACGCTGAAGGCGAAGGCGGTCATCCGCGATGTGGCACGCGCGCTCGATGTCCCGCTCGCCGAGACCGACCGAATCGCGAAACTGATTCCGGCCGGACCGAAGGTCACGCTCGCCGGGGCGCTCGAAGAGGAGCCGGAGCTCAAGAAGGTCTACAATCAGGGTGGGGTCTACGCCGAGCTGATAGACATCGGTCTGAAACTGGAGGGACTACACCGGCACGCATCCACCCATGCGGCGGGGATCGTTATCGGGCGCGAGAAGCTCACCGATTACGTGCCGCTGTACTACGATTCGCGCACCGAAAGCATCTCTACACAGTACACGATGGACCAGATCGAGCCGTGCGGTCTCGTGAAGATGGATTTCCTCGGCCTGAAGACGCTGACGCTTATCCGCAATACCGAGCACCTCGTACGCGAGAAGGTACCCAATTTCGATATCGAGAAGATTCCGGATGACGACGAGGCGACCTTCCGGATGCTCTCCGAAGGCAAGAGCGCCTGCGTGTTCCAGTTCGAAAGCACCGGTATGCGCGATATTCTCACCCGCGCGCGCCCGGAGAGCGTCACCGACCTGATCGCGTTGAACGCCCTCTATCGTCCCGGCCCGATGGAAAACATCCCGCAGTTCATCGAGAGCAAGGCCGGACGACAGAAGATCCGTTACCCGCACGAGAGCCTCGCCGCCGAGCTGGAGGAAACATACGGGGTGATCGTATACCAGGAGCAGGTGATGCAGATCGTGCGCATCATCGCCGGATTCAGCCTCGGTCAGGCGGACATCCTTCGCCGCGCGATGGGCAAGAAGAAGGAGAAGGAAATGGCCCGGATGAAGGTCGACTTCCTCTCCGGCGCCGAGGAACGCGGAATTCCGAAGGAGAAGGCGGAGGAGATTTTCACCCTGCTCGAGCCGTTTGCCGGCTACGGCTTCAACAAGAGCCACGCGGCCGCATATTCGGTGGTCGCCTACAAGACCGCGTATCTGAAGGCGAACTATCCGGCCGAGTTCATGGCCGCGAACCTGACCAACGAGATTAACAACCCCGACAAGTTCGCCGAGTACCTCGCCGAAACGAAGTCGATGGGTATCGAGGTCACTCCGCCCGACGTGAACACCAGCGACAAGTACTTCACCGTAGTCGACGGAGAGATCCGCTTCGGACTCGTCGGCATCAAGGGCGTCGGCGCCGGCGCGGTCGAGGCGATTCTCGCCGAACGGGAGGCGGGCGGAGCGTTCGAATCGCTCACCGACTTTCTCACTCGCGTCGACATGCGAACGGTCAACCGGAAAGTTGTCGAGGTTCTCGTTTCAGTGGGCGTGTTCGACTCGCTCGACCGGCGGCGCAAATCACTGCTGGAGAATCTCGGGCGGGCGATCGATTTCGCCTCGGCGGAGCGCGAGAATCGAGCCAGCGGCCAGACCTCCCTCTTCGACTCGGCCGCCGACGAGCAGGTCAATCGCTTCGAACTGGAAGTCGTCGACGAGTTCACCGCCGCAGAGCGGCTCGCCTTCGAGCGCGAGGCACTCGGATTCTACGCTTCCGGGCATCCGCTCGACGACTACACGTTGCAGTGGGAGCGATGCGCGTCGGTGAGCTGCGCCGATCTCGCCGGGTGCGAAGCAGAAAGCGAGCAGGTGGTCGTCGGGCTTCTGACCGGCTGCCGCACGCTGGTAACCCGCACCGGCAACCCGATGGCGGTCGGGACGATCGAGGACTACACCGGGAGCGTGGAGTTCGTGGTATTCAGCGAGGCGCTGTCGGCTGCCCGCGAGCGGCTGGTGAACGAGACGGTGGTGGGGCTCATCGGGACGGCGGACTTTCGCCGCGAGTCGCCGCAACTTCTGGTGAGCGCGGTGCGGGAGCCGCGGGAGCTGCCGGAGCGGAAGGTTTCGGAGATGCACATCGCCCTCGATGAGAGCGTGCTTGCCGATCCGAACACGGGCGAGGAGGCGCTTTGTGAGCTTCGCAGCGTGCTCATCGACCATCACGGGCCGTGTCCGGTCTATCTGCACGTCGGGGAAAACGGCGGCGCCGACGAGGGCGACGATGGGCAGGGGTGCGTGGTTCGCGCTTCGACGCAGTTGACGATCTCATCGAAAGTCGCGACGCTAGAGCGTATCCGCAGCGTTCCGATCGTTCGCGATATCTGGCAGGAGGAGATCGGAAGGCAAAGGAACCATGAAGATGCTGCTCCGGTCGGCGCCGGCGCAGAGGAGTTGATTAATGACTACGGTGTTTAACGTTATCAGCACGCTGCTGACTCTCTACATGTTCGTAATCTTCTTCCGGATAATCATGACGTGGTTTCCCGGT
>PUOG01000192.1 GCA_003552745.1 Spirochaetaceae bacterium | reverse complement strand
TATACAAAGGTCCACAACAGCGTGCGATAGACGCTGCCCGAGTGGCGGAACTGGTAGACGCGCCAGGTTCAGGGTCTGGTGTCCTTACGGACGTGGAGGTTCAAGTCCTCTCTCGGGCAAAGGGCCGAGTGCCGAACGGTGCTCGGCCTTCTGTTTTCGTAACGACGAATCAATTGCATGACATGACCAATGATGAACGATCCCGCCGCGCGAACGGACGCGGCGATGACGAACTTGAAATCCGGGAAATGGAGCTGGACGACCTTTCGTCGGTCTTCGCACTCGGTGAGAGAGTTTTCACCGCCGACCAGTGGCCGAGCCTCTATCGGACATGGGATGAGTACGAGCTCGTCGACCTCTTCTCCTCCGACGGCAGGTACTGCCTTGTGGCCGAATACGAGGAACAGATATGCGGTTTTGTGCTCGGCACGCTTATCGAGAAACGCAAGAGTTCCTGGCGCTACGGATACGTGCTGTGGATCGCCGTCGATCCGTCATACCGGCGCTTGAGTGTCGCTCGACGGCTGCTCGACCGTTTGACGAGTCGGCTGATTGAGGACGGAGCACGAATGATGCTCGTGGATACCGATCCGGAGAATAAGGACGCGATGAAGTTCTTCAAACGCGCCGGGTACGGCAAGGAAGTGCGCCACGTGTACATGAGCCGCAACCTCACCGGCACCACCGAATACCAACGGCGGCGTCGCGAATCGGATCGTTAGGCGCAGTCGCAAGCGATCGGCTTGCCGAACTACCATGTATGAGCCGGCACTCACTCACGAAATAGCCCGACTCACCCTTCAGATCGGTGTGCTTCTCGTCGCCGCTCACGCCGCCGGTGCGACTGTTCAGAGGCTTGGTTTTCCGCGACTGATTGGAGAGATGGGAGCCGGCGTTCTGATCGGTCCGTATGCGCTTGGAACCGTTCCGCTCCCTTCCTTCTCCGACGGACTCTTTCCGCTCGTAGACCCTGCATTCCCGATCACGTATACACTGTTCGGCTTTGCGATGATCGGAGCTATAATCCACGTGTTCCTCGCGGGCATCGAGTCCGATCCCCGATTCCTTTCGCGGGTACGCCTTCGCGGCGTCGGCGTTTCTCTCCTCGGCGCAATCGGAGGGCTGGCGGCCGGCGCACTATGCGCATTCGTCGTGCTGGGCGTTCCGACGTCCGATCGTGCGATGCTTTTCTTCATGGCGGTTTCGGTATCGACCTCCATTGGAGTACAGGCGCGAATACTTGCGGATCAGCACCGGATGTCCGATCCGGAAGGATCTATCGTTCTCGCCGCCTCGCTTTTCCACGACGGTATCGCGCTCGTGATCGTATCAACCGCCGTGCTCATCGGTGCCGGGACACCGCTCGGGTCCCGGTCGCTCGAAGGAGCATTGCCCGCCGTCACGACAGCAATTGTAGTCTGGGCACTGTCGTACGCACTGCTGCTCGTATTCTTGCCGACCCTCGTGCGATCGTTGACCCGGATCATGTCGACCGGCAGCCTCGCCGTCCTCACACTCTCGCTTGCCCTCCTGCTCTCCGGAGTGTTCGAGGCTGTCGGCATCGCGGCGGTCGCCGGTGCGTACGGAGTCGGGTTGGCGCTCTCGAGGAGCGATCTTGCCGCGACCTTCGAGCAACGGATACGACCGATTGCCGGATTCTTCATCCCGGTTCTCTACGCCGTACTCGGCACATTGATCGACCCGACCGTGCTTGTGTCGCTTCCCGTGCTCACAGCCGGCTTCGCATTCGCCCTCGTCTCCGCTCTGGCGAAAACCGCCGGTGCGGCGATCGCAGCACGAGCAGGCGGCTTCTCCTGGTTCGGAGGTCTGCTGGTCGGGGTCGGCACTCTTCCGCGTGGGGAGGTCGGTCTCATTATCGCTGTCGTGGGAGTTGCGACCGGCATTCTCACCTCTGAGTGGCTGGAGGTACTGACGGTGATGATTGTGGTGTCGACGCTGCTCGCCTCACCGCTCTTCTCACGCATGCTCGACTCCAGGCGTCCGACGATACGGCGTCGCAAATATCGGCTCGGAACCGTCGTTCGTTCGGTCGCCACGCCCAATGATGATCTCGCGCAACTGGTAGTCGGTGCGCTCCTCCGTGCGATGAATCAGGACGGCTTTTTCGTCCTTCGGATCGACCTCGACGGCGCCGTCTACAGCCTGCGCAAGGACCGCCGCGCGCTTACGCTCCGCCTCGTGGATACCGAAATACAGCTCTCGGGGCCCGAGGAGGAACAGGCTTTCATGGATACGGCGCTGTACGAAGCACTCGTGCATGTGAACGAACGCATCCGGACGCTGACCCGCCTCGAAGTGCCGGCTGAGCTTCTCCGCGATGCGCCGGCGTCACGTTCTTCTTCGGGTATCCGTATGGAGGGCTATATTCGACCAGAGACGACTATCGTGCCGCTCCGAGGCGGTAGCCGTCAGGAGGCGATCATCGAGCTCGTCGATCTCCTGCACTCGCGCGGTCTGCTCCAGGATCGCGATCTGGTGCTTCGCGACGTACTCGAACGCGAAAGCTCAATGAGCACCGGGCTCGAACATGGGATCGCCATGCCTCACGCGAAGAGCGCTGGAGTCGATCGAATCGCATGTGCTGTCGGACTGGCACCAGACGGAATCGATTTCCAATCGGCGGATGGCGAGTCCGCACGAATCATCGTGCTGATCGCATCGCCCAAGGAGAGCAAAGGGCCCCATCTGCAGCTGCTCGCGGCGCTATCGACCCGCTTGCGAGACCAGGCGGTACGTGACCGCGCCCTCGTCGCTGGAGATCCGAAAGAGCTTGCCGACGCGCTCACCGGATGAGCTTCTTGTACTTGATCCGGTGCGGCTGCGCTGCCTCTTCGCCGAGTCGTCGTTTTCGATCCTCCTCGTACTCGGTGAAGTTTCCCTCGAACCAACGCGCCTGGCTATCGCCCTCGAACGCGAGCGTGTGTGTGCTGATTCGGTCGAGGAACCACCGGTCGTGCGAGATCACCATCACACAGCCCGGGAAGCTCAGGAGCGCGTCCTCGAGTGCTCGAAGCGTATCCACGTCAAGATCGTTGGTCGGCTCGTCGAGCATGATCAGGTTGCCACCGCTCTTGAGAACCTTCGCCAGGTGAAGCCGATTCCGCTCCCCGCCGGAGAGAATGCCCACTTTCTTCTGTTGATCGCTCCCTTTGAAGTTGAACCAGGACAGATAGGCACGTGAGTTGACCTCCGCCCTACCGAACTTGAGAGTATCGTGCCCCTCGCTGATCTCCTCCCACACCGTGTTTCCCGCATTGAGCGTCTCGCGGCTCTGATCGACGTATGCGGGAACGACCGTATCCCCGACGGTAAGCGTACCGGCATCAGGCTGCTCCTGACCGACGATCATGCGGAAGAGGGTTGTCTTCCCCGCCCCGTTCGGACCGATAATGCCCACGATTCCGGCTCTCGGCAGGTCGAACGTAAGGTTCTCTATGAGCAGCCGCTCACCATAGCCCTTGGAGACACCATCTGCGCGTATGACGATATCTCCGAGGCGCGGTCCCTTCGGAATCACCACTTCGGCGTTCTTGAGCGCCTCGCGCTCATCCTGCGCGGCAAGCTGCTCGTAGGCATTCAGCCGCGCCTTGCCCTTCGACTGCTTCGCCTTCGGCGACATGCGAATCCATTCCAGCTCATGCTCGAGCGTCTTCTGCCGCGCGCTCTCTCTTTTTTCCTCTACCCGCAACCGCTCCTGCTTCTGCTCGAGCCATGAGGAGTAATTGCCCTTCCACGGAATACCGTAGCCACGGTCGAGCTCGAGCACCCAGTCGGTCGCCTCGTCGAGAAAATAGCGATCGTGCGTGACTGCAACGACCGTACCCGGAAAATGCTGCAGATGCTGCTGCAACCACGCGTTCGACTCGGCGTCGAGATGGTTTGTCGGCTCGTCGAGAAGCAGGAGATCGGGCTGCTCGAGAAGGACGCGGCACAATGCCACCCGCCGCTTCTCACCGCCTGACAGCGTGGTCACATCGGTGTCTCCGGGCGGACAGCGAAGCGCATCCATCGCTATCTCGAGCGTCCGGTCGAGCTCCCACGCATTCGACTCCTCGATCTGCTCCTGCAACTTCGCCTGCTCATCGAGCAGCTTCTGCATCTGTTCGTCGGTTTCGACTTCGCCGAAGCCTGCCGATACCTCCTCGAAGCGGTTCAGCAGATCGCGCAGCTCTTTGAGACCGAGCTCCACGTTACCGCGGACATCGAGTGTCGGGTCGAGCTCGGGTTCCTGCGGCAGATATCCCACGCGAGCGCCCTTCGCAGGCCACGCCTCACCCTGAAACTCCGTGTCGACACCTGCCATAATCCGCAGCAACGAGCTCTTACCCGATCCGTTTGGACCGACTACTCCGATCTTCGCCCCCGGAAAGAACGAAAGCGAAATGCCTTTGAGCACTTCCTGATTCGGCGGAACGACCTTCCGGAGGTCTTTCATCACATAGATATACTGGACGCCTTTCATTCAGCGTCATCGTAGGCGAGAGCGAGACATATGGGCAAGCGGGCAGGCGGGCACAGCGCCTCGAAGGTGGCCCGCCTGCGATACGACTACACCGGCGAGAGATCCGGCTTGTTGTCCATGATCTCATCGATTCGCTGCATGACATCGTCGGTGAGCTTCTCTTTCGCCTCAACCGCCTTCATATTCTCATGCACCTGGTCAACATTCGATGCGCCGGTTATTACGGTGCTGACGTTCGGGTTCTTCAGGCACCATGCGATTGCAAGGGTCGACTGCGTCATTCCCAGCTCTTTCGCGAGCTTGCCGAGCTGCTGCAGTTTCTCCTTGTTCTCGGGGGTCAGCCGTTTCTCCATCATCTCCTTCAGCCACTCATAGCCGGGAAGCGTCGCGCGTGAACCTTCCGGGATACCGTCGTTGTACTTGCCGGTAAGAAACCCCGATGCAAGCGGTGACCAGATGGTGGTGCCGAGACCGATTTCGGTATAGAGTCGCACGTACTCCTTCTCGAAGCGCTCGCGCCACATGAGATTGTACTGCGGCTGCTCCATCGTCGGTGGGATCATGTTGTATTGCCGCGCGACACTATACGCTTGCATGAGCTCCTGGGCGCTCCACTCGGAGGTGCCCCAGTAGAGCACCTTGCCCTGACGGATGAGCTCGGTCATCGCGAAGACCGTCTCCTCGATCGG
>PUOG01000369.1 GCA_003552745.1 Spirochaetaceae bacterium | reverse complement strand
GAAGCGGGCTTGAAACCGATCCCTGTCACACCTTAAGCAGCCGCTTCAGCGTCGCCTCGTCCGGTGCTATCGCCGCACCGCCGTCGCACCGTATTGCCGGCACGCGCATGAGCGTCGGGTCGTCGAGCAGCTCCTCCCGCGGGTCGAACTCCATATACTGCATGCCGCGTTTTCGATAGCTCTTCGAGCCTGTATCTATGAGCTCGTGGTGTCCCCCCGCCGCGCCGGCGAGCGCGTCGAGCTCCTTCGGCGCCGGCGCTTTGATGCTCACATCGACAAACTGAAAATCGATATTCCGCTCCTTGAGAAAGCGCTCGACCTTCTTCGTCTCGTTCGATTTCTTCGTTCCGAAAAGCTGTACCGTCATTTCGTGGGAAGCATAGACCGCTTGCCCTCCGGCTGTGAACGGAATCGCCGCGTCGGTTCGGGCACGAGGAACAGCATAATCAGTGCTCCGGCTATCCCTGCCGAACCGATTACCGCCGGTGCGACGACGAGACCGAAGCTCGCCGCCACGAGCCCGACGATCGCCGGACCGGCTACCGAGCCGGAATCCGACAACGTACGCCAGATCGCGATAAACTCGCCGGCGCGTTCGCGCGGAGCGAAATCGGTACTGAGTGTCATGTTGATACCGGCTCCGATCCCGTTGCCGAGACCGGCCGCAATAGCGACGACCGCGAAGGCGGCGAAGCTTCCCGCGAACGGAAGGAAAAAGAGCGCCGCGCCGAAGATAATCATACACGGGACCGCGGTCGCCTTGCGGCCGAATCGATCCATAATCATGCCGGCCGGATAGAAGAGCGCGATCTCGACGCCGTTCATGATCCCGAATATGAGCCCGATCTGCGCCACATCGATTCCGATAGCGTCCCCCCACAGGGGGAAGATCGATTGCCGGCCGATCCGCATCAGGCTGAGCATGAAGATCGCAAGGCAAGCCGTTGCAAACACTTTCCAGCGGGTACGCACGATGTGCAGACTGCTGCGGATTCCCGCGAGAATCGACGCGGCCAACCCCGGGATCGCGAGGCCGTTCGGCGGGGAAACCGTGGCGTCGGACCGGCCCTCGCCGGCAAGCGTCTCGCGCCGGCCGGCCGCCGACTCCGACGCTGCCGGAGCACCGACACTCGCCGGCAGCCAGACGAGCGTGGCGATAAATGCCACCACGAGCACCGATGCATCGGCGATAAACGATGCCCGAAATCCGAGCACGCTGGCGATGAACCCGCCGAAGACCGGTCCTACCGACCCGCCGAGCCGGAACTCGCCCCCGAGCAGCGCTATTGCGCGTCCCCTGTGAGTCTGCGGGACGATCTGCCGGAAAAGCGACAGGCGCGCAATGTGCGTCAATGAGTGAGCGGCGCCGGCGCCCATGAGTGTCACCGCGAGAAGCGGAATCGAACGCGATGTTGCCGCGAGAGCGATGAAGAGCGCCTCGGCTGCGATTCCGATCAGGATCGCGTTCCGCCGGCCGATCCGCTCGACGAGGAACCCGGCGGGGATGTTTGCCAGGATCGCCCCGAGCGGCAGCATCCCCACCATCGCGCCGGCGGTACCTACTCCTGCACCGAACGACCGGGCAAACAGCGGTATGACCGGCATGATCATCCCCTTGCCGATCGCGGCGAGAGCGGCCGGAGTATAGAAGGGGAGTGCGAGCGAGCGAATGCGGAACCGTTGCCCTCGTGCCATGGCGGTCGGGAAAGGCTATGTGGGTCGGCCGGCTGTGTCAACGGCTCGATGAGTGAGCGCGCTGAAGCGCAGAAAAAAGGTGATAATACACCCAAAAATGTCGTTCCCGGGCGCCTGCGCACTCTTGAATCAGGAGCGAATAAGTCGCAACATCACAATACCGTTACGCAGGTCATATAACTGCACCGGTATTAGGTAATTTTTCCTGCGAGTTCACAAAAATTACGGTCCGGTGGCGGTTTTGGAGGTTTACACCGCTCGAAAGCCGTCCGAGTATGGCGTACGGAGGTTGGAACGCTGATGAGTGATAGGGACTACATATGTTGATCGATTTCTTGCCCCCGATCCTCTTCATGATCGCACTCGGCGCCGTACTCGCAACGGTTATCACGCTGGCGGTACGAAAGCTCTACGTATACGAGGATCCGCGCATCGACGAGGTGGAAGAGATGCTTCCCGCAGTCAACTGCGGTGCATGCGGGTACCCCGGCTGCCGTGCATTCGCCGAAGCGACGGTCAAGGGCGAGGCACCGCCGTCGAAGTGTACTGTGAACTCACCGGAGGACAACCAGGTCATCGCGGACTTCCTCGGTGTTTCGCTCGGTCAGCAGGAGAAGATTGTCGCGCGACTCGCATGTGCAGGCGGATCGCATGTAGCGAAGATGCGCGCACGTTACGACGGAATGAAGTCGTGTGCCGCGGCGGTTATGGCCGGCGGCGGCGGAAAGGCGTGCGCATGGGGTTGCCTCGGTCTCGGAGATTGCGAAGTCTCGTGTGATTTCGATGCGATTCACATGAACCGGTTCGGGCTGCCTGTGGTGGACGAGGACAAGTGTACGGCGTGCAACGACTGTGTGATCGCGTGTCCGCTCGATCTGTTCAGTCTGCACCCGGTGAGTCATAAGCTATGGGTTGCCTGCAAGAACCTCGAAGAGGGAGAACAGGCGCTCGCCGAGTGCGAGGTTGCGTGCAATGCGTGCAAGCGCTGTGCGGTGGACGCTCCTGAAGGACTCATAGAGATAAAGAACAACCTGGCGGTCATCGACTATTCCAGGAATGACCTTGCGACGCCGGTGCCGATTCAGCGCTGCCCGACCGGTGCGATCGTCTGGATCGAAAACGGCAAGACAATAAAGGGCGAGGCGGCCAAGAAGATCGTCAGAAAGACACCGTTGCCGATCGAGGGAGAACGGTGACGGTGGCTGCGGGTTTTACATCTGAAATCGGGTCGGGCGCGTAACCTGCCGGCGGCGGGTGGTCAGCGCTACGTGGAACATCAACTTAAGAGCTATTAAGCAGGAAGGGCTTCGAAATGAGCAAGAAGAAAGAGAGTACTCCGAAATACCCCGGTATCCCCGACGCGCTCGACGGCAACACCGCCGTCATTATGTGCGAGCGTGAGTCGAGCGACGCCGCCGGTGCATATCCGATTACCCCGTCGACTCAAATGGGTGAGTTCTGGGCGGAGGCAACTGCCGCCGGCCATGTGAACATCTCCGGGCGTCCGCTCATCTTCCTCGAACCGGAAGGCGAGCATGCCGCCGCCGCGGTCACCGCGGGCATGTCGATGAGCGGGCTGCGCGCGAGCAATTTCTCCTCCGGACAGGGCATTGCGTATATGCACGAGTCGCTCTATCCGGCGGTCGGAAAGCGTCTGCCGTACATTCTGAATATCGGCTGTCGCGCCATTACGAAGTCCACGCTGAACGTCCACGCAGGACATGATGACTACCACCTCATGGACGACACCGGCTTCGTGCAGGTCATGGCGAAGGACGCACAGGGTGCCGCCGACCTGAACATCATCGCTCGAAAGATCGCCGAGATGTCATTGACCCCGGCGGCGGTCGGTCAGGACGGCTTTCTGACTACGCACCTTATCGAAACCATGCGGGTGCCTGAGCGAGAGCTGATCGCCGAGTATCTCGGGAAACCGGAAGACATTATACCGACTCCGACCCCCGGGCAGCGTCTGACTTACGGCGAAAGCCGACGGCGTGTACCCATTCTCTGGGATGTCGATAATCCGGTGCTCGCCGGTGCGGTACAGAACCAGGATTCTTACATGCAATCGGTCGCCGGACAGCGCCCGTACTTCTTCGACCATGTTCGCGAGATTGCCGATCAGTGCATGGCCGAGTACGCCGAGCTTACCGGCCGGCACTATGCGCGCGTGAACACCTACCGCTGTGACGACGCCGAGTACCTCATTATCGGGCAGGGAAGTATGCTCGGAACCGCGGAGGCGGTAGCCGATTACCTGCGCGAGTCGCGCAAGCTGAAGGTCGGCGTGGTCAACATGACCATGTTCCGCCCGTTCCCGAGCGACCTCATCGGAGAGTTGATTAAAGGGCGCAAAGGCGTCGCGGTGCTCGAGCGCACCGATCAGCCGCTCGCCGAGGATCTACCGTTGATGTGCGAGATTCGCGCAACCATCAGTAAGTGCATCGAGAACGGCATGGCCAACTCGAAGAAGGGATTGCCGTATCCCGACCATGCGGTCTATCGAAAGACCGACGAGGTGCCGCCGCTGTACTCCGGTTGCTACGGGCTCGGCAGCCGCGATCTGCAGCCGGAAGGCGTTGTCGCGGCGGTGGAGAACATGCTTGCCGACGGCGATCAGCGCAAGTTCTTCTACCTGTCGATCGACTTCATTCACGACAAGCCGTTCACACCGAAGCAGGAGATCTATCAGCAGGAGATCCTCAGTCACTACCCGACCGTGAAGGATCTCGCGATCAAGGGAAGCGAGAACCCCAACCTGTTACCGAAGGGATCGATCACCGTCCGCATGCACTCGGTCGGCGGCTGGGGTGCGATTACCACCGGAAAGAACCTGGCGACCACGCTGTACGATCTTCTCGACTTCGATATGAAGGCGAACCCGAAGTACGGGTCGGAGAAGAAGGGACAACCGACCACCTACTACCTCTCCGCAGCCCCGGAGCCGATCCGGATCAACTGTGACTACAACTTTGTCGACGTGGTGCTCTCGCCGGACCCGAACGTATTCAGCCACTCCAATCCGTTGCTCGGCTTGAAAAAGGGTGGTGTGTTCGTGATTCAGAGCGAGCTCAGCGACCCGAAAGCGGTCTGGAACAAGATTCCGCCGACGAAGCAGCGCTTCATCATCGATCGTGATATCCGGGTCTTCTTCCTCGATGCGTTCAAGATCGCCCGCGAGGAGGCGTCGGACCCCGAGCTGCAGTTCCGTATGCAGGGGAACGCCTTCCAGGGTGCGTTCTTTGCCGCCTCGCCGCTGATGAGCGAAAACAACTTCACCGAGGAGACCCTCTTCAAGGCGATCGAAAGCCAACTCGAGAAGAAGTTCGGCGCCAAAGGCGCTCGCGTCGTCGAAGACAATATGCGCGTTGTTCGCCGCGGCTTCGACGAGATGCACGAGATCACCGAGAAAGAGGTGACCAAAGAGGTCGAGGGTGACCTGCAGAAGGCGCCGACGCTTCCGCACATGCTCAAGCGCCTCCCGGCGAGCGAAGATCCGAAGACCGACATCCACCGCTTCTGGGAGCAGACCGGTGCGTTCTATCTCGGCGGCCGGCCGAACGACGGTCTCGCCGATGCGTTCAGCTCGATGAGCCTGATTCCGGCGGCTACCGGTGTCTATCGCGACATGACGCAGATTCGTTTCCAGCATCCCGAATGGATACCGGAGAACTGTACCGCGTGTAGCGACTGTTTCACCGTCTGTCCCGACAGCGCGATTCCGGGCCTTGTTACGAGCATCAACGACACCTTCGAGACCGCGATCGCGCGGGTGGAGAAGAACGGTCGCGAGACGAAGCATCTGCGGCGCGCGGTGCGCACCGTCGAGAAGAAAATGCGCGAGTCGACCGAAGGCGCCAACGGGAATGCCGTCGACGTCGGACCGCTCATGGACACGGCGATCGAAGATACGATCAAGGAAGCTCCGGACAACGAGCGCAATGAGGTGAAGGAAGAGTTCAATCTCCTTCGCGAGACGATGGGGGGGTTCAAGTTCGCGCTGACCAAGCCGTACTACAACATTAAGGAGAAGGAGTCGAAGGGCTCAGGCGGACTCTTCTCGATTACCATCAATCCCGACACCTGTAAGGGTTGTATGCTCTGTGTAGATGTCTGCGACGACGACGCGCTCCGCATCGTCGATCAGACACCGGAGAGCGTAGCGAAGCTGCGCAAAGACTGGAACTTCTGGCTCGACCTGCCGACGACCAAGCCGGAGTACATCCGTATCGACGATATCGACGAGAAGATCGGTGCGCTCGAAACGATGCTCATGGACAAGACCGCCTATCAGTCGATGGTCTGTGGCGACGGTGCGTGCACCGGATGCGGCGAGAAGTCGGCCCTGCACATTTTCACTGGTGCGATTACTACGCTCATGCAGCGCCGGGTGAAGAAGCACGTCGAGTATCTCGACGGTCTCATCGAACGACTCGAGCAGCACATTCGCACGAAGCTCTCGTCAACCGTCGACATCGGCGATGCGGCGAGGGTACAGCGCGTCATCAAACTGCATCGTGAAGGCGACCTGAAGCTCTCCGAGCTCGCGCGCGAGCTCGACGAGGGCAGTGCCGGTGAGCCGATCGATCAGGAATGGCTCGAGTGGGCAACTGGTCTGCTGCAGAAGCTGAAGACACTCAAGTGGAACTACGAAGAGGGGCCGACGAAGAACGGACGGGCGAATCTCGGGTTCAGCAATGCCACCGGATGTAGCTCGGTTTACGGCTCGACCTATCCGTACAATCCGTATCCGTTCCCGTGGGTAAACCACCTCTTCCAGGACGCGGCCTCGGTGACGCTCGGTCTCTTCGAAGGGCACATGGTCAAGATGGCGGACGGGTTCAAGGCGATTCGCATGGCCGAAGACGAGCTCGCCGGCACCGACCGCTACGACAAGATCCAGGAGCAGTACACCTACTTCAACTGGACGAAGTTCAGCGACGAGGAGTATGAGCTCTGCCCGCCGGCGGTCGCCGTTGGAGGTGACGGGGCGATGTACGACATCGGATTCCAGAACCTCTCGCGCGCACTGATGGCCGGACGCCCGATCAAGGTACTCATACTCGACACGCAGGTGTACTCGAACACCGGTGGACAGGCGTGTACCTCCGGCTTCATCGGACAGGTTGCCGACATGGCGCCGTACGGAAAGGCGTGGCACGGCAAGACCGAGTGGCGCAAGGAGATGAGTCTCATAGGCGCCGCGCACCGCACCGCGTACATCCATCAGTCGAACCTGTCGAACTACACGCACATGATCGAAGGGTTCATCGACGGGCTGAACGCCCGGCGGCCGGCGGTCTTCAACGTGTATACCGTCTGTCAGCCCGAGCACGGCGTCGGCGACGACGCAAGCTTCGTGCGCAGCAAGATGGCGCTCGAGTCGCGCGCCTACCCGATCCTGACCTTCGATCCGTCAAACGGTCACGCATGGGAGGACTGTCTCGATCTCGAAGGCAACCCCGCGATCGACGAAGACTGGCCGCAGTACACCCTCGAGTATGAGGACGAGGACGGCAACAAGCAGTCGATGGAACTGCCGATGACCTTTGCCGACTTCGCCGTCGGCGAGGGACGCTTCCGCAAGCACTTCCGCGTCGCGCCGCGCGATACGTGGAACGAGAACATGGTCCCTCTGGCGGAGTTCATCGATATGGACGAGGAGGAGCGCGAGGATCAATACCCGTACATCTGGGCGGTTGACAGGAAGAACCGTCTGATCCGGGTGCTGGTTTCCGCCGAGCTGGTGGAATCGACCGAAGAGCGCCGGCACTTCTGGCGCACGCTGAAGGCGCTCGCGGGACTGGAGAAGAAGGTCGACCCGGAGCAGATCGCCAACCAGGTGCGCGCCGAAACCGCGCAGAAGCTCGCGGCCGGACTCATGTCGATGCTCGCGGGCGGCGCGGCCGGGCAGGTCGAGGCGATGGCCAATATGTCGGCCGGAGGGGCGGCGCCCGCGGCAGCCCCCGCCGGAGCGGAGCCTGCCGACTACGAGCCGGTCTGGATCGACCGGCCGGAGTGCACGTCGTGCGACGAGTGCATCAACATCAATCCGAATATCTTCGCCTACGACGACGAGAAGAAGGCGTATGTGAAGGACCCCAAGGGCGGACCGTTCAAGGACATCGTCCGGTCGGCGGAAAAGTGCACCGGAAAGTGCATCCATCCGGGGACACCGTGGAACCCGAACGAGAAGGATATCGACAAGTGGGTGAAGCGGGCGGAGAAGTATCAATAACGCCGGAGCCGGTCGCCTCCTGCGCGGAGTGCGGCCGGCACGGCAGATCCCACGGGCGCGGACCGGCTGAGTCGGCCGTCGCGGTCACGCGGGGAGAAAGCCAGAGATGAGTAAGGCACTACTACGATTTTCGCCGGCGCACCTATTCCGTAAGAGCTTCCGACACGGGGTGCATCCGGAGGAAAACAAACACTATACCGCCCATCGCCCGATCGAACGGCTGGCGTTTCCTCCGCAGCTGCACGTGTTGCTTTCACAGCATGCCGGGAAGCCGGCGGTGCCGATCGTGAAGCCGGGGCAGGAGGTCGTGCGCGGTCAGCCTATCGCGCGGGCGGACGGCTTCGTTTCGTCGCCGCTGCATGCGCCTGCGACCGGTGTGGTCAAGAGCATCGACCTCGTTCCTACGCCGAAGGGACCGCGGAAAGAGGCCATAATAATAGACACCTATCCGGGCGATTCGCAGGAGGTCCTCTACGGCGCTCCGCGGGACATCGACTCGATGACTTCGCAGGAGGTTATTCAGGCGGTGCAGGATGCCGGGCTGGTGGGTCTTGGCGGTGCAGCATTCCCCACACACGTGAAGCTTTCTCCACCACCGGAGCACAAGGTCGACACCGTCCTCATAAACGGGTGTGAGTGCGAGCCGTATCTGACCACCGATCACCGGCTCATGATCGAGCAGGCCGATCAGTTGGTTCGCGGAACGCAGATTCTCATGAAGACGGTCGGTGCCGCGCGCGGTGTGATCGCGACCGAGGACAACAAGCTCGACGCCGTCGAGGCGGTCCGAAAGGCGCTCCCGGCCGACGGGAGCATTACCGTCGAGGCGGTGAAAACGAAGTACCCGCAAGGGGCGGAGAAGATGCTCGCCAAGGCGCTCTTCAACCGGGAGATTCCGTCGGGCAGCTACCCGTCCTCGGTGGGTCTCAGTGTGTTCAACGTTGCGACGACCACCCAGCTCGGGGAGCTGCTTCCGATGCAGCGTGGTGTGATCGAACGTGTGGTTACGATTACCGGACCGGGCATCGAGCGGCCGGGCAACTATCTCGTGCCGATCGGTACTCCGTTGCGCTTCATCCTCGAGAAGCTCGGCTATACCGGCTCGGCGCGCTATCTGATTACCGGCGGACCGATGCTCGGTGACACGGTCGCTTCTCTCGACGTCCCGATTACCAAGGGATGCGGCGGCTTCCTCGTACTGCGGCCTGAGGACTTTGCTGAACAGCAGCTGTCCGAGTCGTTCCCGTGCATCAACTGTGGCAAGTGTGTCGATGCATGCCCGATGTTCCTGAACCCGAGTCAGCTCGGGAAACTGGCGTCGAAGCGGCGCTACCTCGAGATGGATAAGTACCATCTCTTTGATTGTTTCGAGTGCGGCTGCTGCGCCTACGTATGCCCGGCCGGCATACCGTTGGTGCAATACTTCCGCGTATCGAAGGTTATGTATCGTGAAGAAAAGGCGGCTGCGGAAGATGGCGCGAGTAACGGCTAAAACGCACACCGAACGCGAAACACAGCAGGCGCCGCAGGCGATCGGCCGGGGAATCGATCTGCGCACCTCACCGCATCAGCGGACCACAGTTACCGTCGACGTTATTATGCGCAACGTCGTCTTTGCGCTCCTGCCGGTCTGCGCCTTCGCCGTCTATAACTTCGGGTTGAGTGCGCTCGCGCTAATCGTTGTTACGACCGTTGTCGCCGTCGGTACCGAGCACCTTTTCTGCGTGTTTGGCCGGCGCAAGAGCACGATCGGCGACTGGAGCGCGGTGATCACCGGACTTCTGCTGGCGCTTACCCTGCCGCCCGGTTTTCCGCTCTGGATGGCCGCGGTTGCAGCAATCTTCTCGATCGCGGTAGGCAAGCTCTTTTTCGGCGGAATCGGGTACAATCCGTTGAATCCCGCGCTGCTCGGACGAGCATTCGTCCAGGCAGCGTTCACCGTACCGATGACCAGGTGGGTGCCACCTCTTACTGAAGGGCGTTTCTCGAGTTTTATTCCGTCGACGCTGACAGTGCCGTTCACTGAACCGACGCCGATCGCCGATTGGCTGGCACAGTACGCGCCGGATGCATTTACCGGGGCAACGCCGCTGGCGATGATGAAGTTCGACCAGATCCGGACCGACACCATGCAGCTTCTGGTCGGCACCATTCCCGGGTCGACCGGAGAGACGGCGGCGTTGTTGATTCTCATCTGTGGCCTCTATCTGATCGTGCGCAAGATGATGAACTGGCAGATCACCGTGAGCATGCTCGGCTCCGCTGCCCTGCTCTCGGGGGTGTTCTACCTGGTGAATCCGGAGCTCTATCCGGACCCGCTCTTCACGATTCTCGCCGGCGGTATGATGCTCGGTGCTGTTTTCATGGCCACCGATATGGTGAGCTCACCGGAAACGCGACTCGGGATCTGGGTTTACGGAGCGCTCATCGGGGTGATTGCGGTAATCATCCGCCTCTTCGGAGGACTACCGGAAGGTGTCATGTACGCGATTCTCCTCGGCAACGCTGCATCGCCGCTGATCAGCAGGGTGACGCAGCCACGAAAGTACGGAGCAGTGAAGAAGGGGAGTGTATCATGAGCGAGCAGAACGTGCCGGAAATGCCTCCGAGCGGTCGTCTCATTCTCACGCTCGCGTTGATCGCGCTCTTTTCCGGTGTGACCGTCGTCTTCGCCTTTCAGGTGACGCGCGAGCCGATTGCGCGGAACCATCGCGAGGCGCGTGAGCGTGCCGTTTTCGAGGTTCTTCCCGGCGCGGTCGAGCGAGCGAACTTTCTGCTCGAGGAGGACGGTATCCGGCGCCTCGACGACGAGGAGCTCGATCGAGCGAATGCGTTCGCCGGCTACGATGAGGATGGCGAGCTGGTGGGGGTTGCGCTCGAAGGCTCGGCACGCGGCTACGCGGACATCATTCGTGTGCTGTACGGCTTCTCGCCGTCACGGGAACGCATTATCGGGTATACGGTGCTCGAAAGTACCGAGACGCCGGGGCTCGGGCAGCTGATCGCGAGCGATCCGGATTTTCTCGCGAACTTCGACGATCTCGAGGTGAAGCTGGATGAGGAAAGCGAAGGACTTGAACACCCAATCCGTGCGGTAGCGCCGGGCAGCGCCGACGAGCCCGGCGAGATCGACTCGATAACCGGTGCGACAATGAGCTCCGAAGCGGTTGCACGCGCGATAGACGAGAGCGCTAATCGTCTGCTGCCCCTGGTAATGCGGCACCTCGATGAGTTCAGACAGGAGGCGGAGTAATGGCGCCCACGGGAAGATCCGACGAGCCGATTACCTTCGATACGCTGAAAACAGGCGTCTGGCGAGAGAATCCGGTATTTATCATGCTGCTCGGGCTCTGTCCGGCGCTCGCGGTGAGCAATACGGCGATGAACTCGCTTGCAATGGGGCTCGCGAGTACGTTCGTGCTTCTTGGCTCGAGTCTGCTGATTTCGCTCTTGCGCAACCTGATACCGAAGCAGGTTCGCATCGCCTCTTACATCATAATCATCGCGACCTTCGTTACCGTCGTCGACTATGCGATCGAGGCGTTCAGCCTCGAACTCTATAACCAGCTCGGCGCGTTCATCCAGCTGATCGTCGTGAACTGCATGATTCTCGGTCGATGCGAATCGTACGCGGCCAAGAATAAGGTAGGGAAGACGATGGTCAACGCGGTAGGAATGGGCGTGGGGTTCACGCTTGCGCTTTTCATGGTTGGCGCCGTCCGCGAGATACTCGGATTCGGCACGTTCTTCGGTATCGATCTGTTCGGCGCGAGTTTCCAGGCGTGGGCGGTCTTCATCCTTCCCCCTGGTGGCTTCATCGTATTGTCACTATTGCTGTTGACGTTCGCGGCGATAGAACGGCGAAAAGCGGCAACGCAAAGCGAGAGAAAGGAGCGAGCACATGCAGCCTGAGTCGCTGTCGTTCATTTTTCTGCAGGCATTTCTCATAAACAATTTCGTACTTGCTCAGTTTCTCGGACTGTGCCCGTTTATCGGTGTTTCCTCCAAGCTCGATACAGCGGTGCCGATGGGTCTTGCTGTCACCGTCGTCATGCTGGTTGCATCGGTGTGTGCATATGCGATCAACAGCGTACTCGTTCACTTCGATATCGAGTATCTTCGCTTGATAGCCTACATCGCGGTGATCGCTTCGGCGGTCCAGCTGGTGGAAATGACGATCAAGAAGTTCAGCCCGACTCTCTTTCGGACGCTTGGCATCTACTTGCCGTTGATCACCACGAACTGTGCGATTCTCGGTATGGCACTCTTCCAGACTTTCAACGATTACAATTTCGTCCAGAGCCTGGCGTTCAGTATCGGAGCAGGGCTCGGCTTCATGCTGGCGATTACTCTCATGTCGGGTCTGCGGGAGAAACTCGATCTCGCTACCCTTCCGGGGGTCGCGACAACGGCTGCGGTGGCGTTCATGCTCGCCGGTATGCTGTCGCTGGTTTTCATGGGCTTCGCCGGACTGGGAGCTTGAGGTAGGACGTTATGCTGGTGAGTTATCTGTTGGCGACCGGTCTTACGTTCGCAGTGCTGGTCGGCTGGATTATGGTTCAGCGTGCGGCGCGCCGTTTTGCGGGGCGCTATCCGGAGTACGGGCCACAGCGGGAATGCCTCGGATGCGGATTGTCATGCGTGTGTAGCCCGGTCGAACAGGACCAACAAACGAACGAATAACGCAACATGAATAGAGGAGATAGCAGAGATGAAAGCATCAGAATACGAGGTCAAGCAGCCGCACACGGCAATTGTAGAGAGCAGCGAGCGAATTACCCCGCCCGATGCCGACGAGGTTCGACACATCGTGCTGAGTATCCCCGATGCCACGTTCGACTACATCGAAGGGCAGAGCATCGGTGTGCTCGCACCGGCGCCGAAGGACTTCGGCAATGACACGCATTTTCGGCTCTACTCGATTGCAAGCTCGCGCGAAGGCGAGGATGAAAATCTCGCACAGATCGCGATCGCCGTGCGTCGCTGTTTCTATATCGATGAGGTCAGCGGAGAGCGCTATCCGGGCATAGCATCGAACTACCTTTGCGACCGCAAGCCGGGTGACGAGATCAAGATATCCGGTCCGTACGGCAGGCAGTTCCAGGCGCCGCGCGACAAGAGCTGCAATCTGCTGATGATCGGGATCGGTACCGGCATCGCCCCGTTCCGCGCGTTTATGAAACACATTTACCGCGAGCGTAACGAGTGGCAGGGCAAAGTACGGCTCTTCTTCGGTGCGCGCACAGGCATGGACCTGCTCTACATGAACAAAGAGCGTGACGACTTGAGCAACTACTACGACAAAGAGACCTTCAAGGCGTTCGAGGCGATTGCAAAGCGTCCATACATGAACGAGGAGCCGCCGATCGAAGAGACGCTCATGGACAACGCTCAGGAGGTCTGGTCGCTCGTGCAGGACCCGAAGACATATGTGTATGTGGCAGGGCTTTCGTCGCTCGAGAAGAAGCTCGACCGCGTCATGAGTCAGATGGCGGGTTCCGAAGAGGCGTGGCAGGAGAAGAAGAAGGAACTGAAACACCAGCGACGCTGGCAGACTCTGCTCTACGATTGAGTAAGGGCGGCGCGGACAGCGCGACGATCGTAGTTTGACGCCGGGGTGGCGTTCGACCGGGACCGGCCGGCGAGCGCTGCCGCTCGCCTGCGCCGCTCGTTCACCCATCACCCCCCCCCCTTTCACGAACCGCCGTGAGGCGCTACTCTACGTAACACCTATGGAACTCGATAACAATGCTGTCTACCGAGTGCTGGGCGAAGTGGAGGACCCGGCACGGCGAAAGGACGTAGTGACGCTCGGATACGTGACCTCGGTCGAAACCTCCGACGACGCCGTCGAGGTTCTCATGACTGTAAGCGCGCCACCGACGCCGTTGAAGCGCGATCTCCGGGACGACTGCGAGAAGGCGTTACGCGCGGCCTTCCCCGATGTCTCGAGTATCGAGGTCGTGCTCGCGTACCGCTCAGCCGGGGAGAACGATTCCGCGGAGGCGGGCGAGACGGGAGCGTCGAGTGGTGCTGCCGGTGCAGGTGGAGGTGCGCGTGGCCGTGCGACCTCCGGCCGGCAGGGTGCTGCCGCGCAGGGCGGTCCCCCCGACTCCATGAAGGCGGTCAAGTATACGATCGCAGTGGCGAGCGGCAAGGGCGGCGTAGGCAAGTCGACCGTCGCAGTGAATCTCGCTGCAGCGCTGGCCCGAGACGGTGCGAAGGTCGGGATTCTCGATGCCGACGTCTACGGCCCCAGCCTCCCGATCATGCTCCATGTCAACGAACAGCCGCGAGTCGATGAAGAGCAACAGATCATCCCCCTTTCGGCGCACGGCCTTTCGGTGATGTCGATCGGGTTTCTCGCCGAGGAGAACGCCCCGTTTATCTGGCGTGGTCCCATGGCCAGCGGTGCGGTCGGGCAGTTCATCAAGGAAGTAGCGTGGGGCGAGCTCGACTATCTCGTGTTCGATCTTCCTCCCGGCACCGGCGATGTTCAGCTGACTCTCGTACAGACGCTGCCGATATCCGGAGCGGTGATCGTCACAACGCCGCAGAACCTCGCGCTCGCCGACGCGAACCGAGCACAGCAGATGTTCGAGAAGGTGAATGTACCGATTACCGGACTCGTCGAGAACATGAGTTACTATGTCTGTCCGAATTGCGGGCACCGGGAGGATATTTTCGATACCGGAGGCGGCGCGCGCGCTGCCGAAAACCTCGGTGTCGCTTTTCTCGGAGCGATACCGCTGTTCGCCGGAATTCGGCAGTGGGGCGATGCAGGTACTCCCTACGTGCTCGCCGAACCGCAGAGTGAGCAGGCTGCCGCGATTAACGCGGTGGCCGAGGCGGTGCGGGCGAGACATCCGCTGTAGATTCAACGATGGAGGAATCGATGTCCGACACGACTGATATCGCGAAACAGGGCGAGAGCACCGCAATCGAGGAGGCTGCCGCAGAGTACGCGAATGCGATCGCCTCCGGTGCTGCGTATCGCGAGTACCAGGCAGCTTACGAAGCGTTGCAGCACGATGCGGAGGCAATGGCGCTTTTCGCTGAGTACCAGCGCCGTAACAACTACGTTCAGGCTGCCGGGCAGTGGGGCGGCGTCCGCGAGCAGGACAGGGCGGAGCTCGAGCGTCTCGAACGCGAGATGAACGCGAATGAAACAATCGCCCGATACCGCGAATCCCAATCGGCGCTCGTTGAGGAGATGCAGGAACTGAACGCAATAATGAGCGATGAGCTGGGATTTGACCTCGCCGCGATGGTCCGCCCCTCCTCGTGCGGGTGTCACTGATAAGGACAGTAACGTATGGAAGCAGCACTGAGAGATTCAGCGAAAAAGTTCGCCGGCGTCGTTCGCCGGGAACGTGTTATTCGCCGCTTCTTCGAAGCGCGGGAGGCGTTCGAGGGAAACAGCGAGCTGTACGCACTGCGGGTGGAGTACACGCGACTGGTTCATGAGTTACGAGGAAAGCAGAGCGAGGGGACACTTGCCGAGGACGACGTTGCGGAGCTGCGCGAGCTCGAGCAGAAGGTGAACGGTCACGATGTGACGAAGGAGCTCTCCGAGGCGCAGGTACAGGCGGGAGAGATGCTTCAGCGCTGCAACACGGTGATAAGCGAGCGGCTCGGCTTCGATTATGCCTCCTCGGCCGCAGCACAGCGGAGTTGCGGCTGTTGAGAAAGAGCGAGACAACGTACCGGAAAGGGACCGAACTGAGCCCTACACCGGGGGGGCGTCGATCTCTGCAGCGATACTGGTAAGCCATGGATTACGTGGGAAGATTTCGGCGGCCTTTCGGTATGAGTCGTGCGACCGCCTGCGTTCATCGAGCTCATCGTAGCCGAGAGCGAGAAAACTGTAGGCGAGAAATCGTTCGACCGCGGTCGATCTTTTGTCCGCGACGACGTTCGAAAGGATTCCGGTCGCGTACTCGACATCGCCTCCGGCGACCTCGGGAGCATTGAGATAGTATGCGCCGACACTGACATGTGCCCGCAGATTGCTCCAGTCCAGCTCGAGCGCCATGATCGCGGCATCGCGTGCCCGCAGCCCGTTTGAAAGTTGAAACAGAATGCCGCGCAGAGTCAGGAGCTGGCCGAGAGAGTCGGCGAGGATTCGGAATCCGTCGCTGAACTCTCGTCTTGCCAGTGCTTCCTCGGCGAAATGCAGCGAGCGCTGAAAAAAGGCGTCAGCCGCGCGCCGGTCCCCAATAGAGCGTTTCAGAGAGCCGAGAAGAAACTCCGCACGCGCCATCCAGTACGCCTGTTCGAGCGGGTCGTGAAAAAAGGAGAGCTCGCGCCGGAGGCTGAGCAACGCTTCCTGCATATGGGTATAGCCCTCTTCGTAGCGCAAGACCATCTCCTCGGCGCGATTCAACACCTCCCCGGGCGTGTTTCGCGCCGAATCGATCCTCGGTAATTCCGCCATGTGGACTCAGTATGCGTGACCACCTACGATGACTGCAATCTGCTTTTCAGGTGCACGAGATAGAACAGGTTCTCGATCTCCAGGCTTATGTTGACATTGTGAACCACGCATTCGTGTTCGCAGACGGTGTCCGGACATCTGCCGGCGCACTTCAGCTCTACAGTTGTGAAATTGAGAAAACCGCGGATACCCGCCTGCATCATAGACTCGAACACCGCGGCAGCGGCGCTATCGGGGACGCTGATGACTCCCACGCGGATCCGGTTCTCCACGACAAAGTCCGGCAATTCCGCGATATCGAAAACCGGAATGTCGCCTTCGGGATCCAGACGTTGCGGATCGTTGTCGAATCCGGCGACGATCTGAATACCTTCTTTCGAGAACTCCGTGTATTCCATCAGTGCCGAACCGACACGACCGCACCCGGCGATTACGACCGGCTGGTCGGTACGCTTGCCGAGAATTCGCGAGATTTCTTCGATGAGATGATCGATAGAGTAGCCCCCGCGCTTGTTGCCGTGGATCTGGATCGTCGAGAAGTCCTTTCTGACTACCGCGGGGGTGACCCCGATCGCATCGCCGAGGTTGTTCGAGAAAACCTTGACGAATCCAAGGGAGCGCAGCTTATTGAGTACACGGAGATATCGGGCCAGTCGAAGTACCGTGTTTTCCGAAATATGCTCGGTCATTCTGCCATTACCTCTACCCGTTGTTTTCGTTATCCTAATATACTTATACTGCAATAAGCCAGAGAAAATCGGAACACAATCACATAATCCTCTGTGCATTTGCAATAAAACCTGCTGTCACGGGGTCCAAGCCACGCTGCGGTAGGCCGAATTGTCAATACCGACAACATTGTGAGATCCGCTCATAAGTTTCGCTTGCACAACGATGAACGGCTCTGATACCCTCTTCCCACAACCATTTTATTCCGTCAGGGAGGAAGTACATGAGAAAGCTTACACTTCTGTCGGCAGTACTGGCACTCTTGCTGGTTCCTGCCGTTCTTTTCGCGGGCGGAGCGCCCGAGGAACCGGACGTCATCGATGTCGATGAAGAGGGAGCCGTTTCGCAGTTCGAAGGGCTCGTAGCTATCGATCACGATGCCGGCTGGGATCTCGGAGAGCAGGGCGGAAGCATGACGCTCGCTACCACCACCGACCCGCGTACCTTTAACGCCTGGATCGCCGCCGAGACATCCTCGACGGTCATCACCGACAACCTGAACTCAGGCTTGCTGCGCAGAAACCAGCACTCGCTCGAGTTCGAGCCGGCTATGGCCGAAGGCTGGGAAATCGCCGATGACGACCTTTCGGTAACGTTCACGCTGCGTGACGATCTGCGCTGGAGCGACGGGGAGCCGATTACCGCGCACGATTTCGTCTTCAGCTCGGAGATCGTTACCCATCCGGATGTCGAGAGCAATATGACCGCCGGGCAGATGGTCGGCGATGAATTCGCCGAATGGGAAGCGCTCGACGATTCGACCGTGCGCGTATCGGTCGGTGAGGTGTACGCCGGCCTGCTTACGCTCAGCGGCCTGCCGCCGGCCCCGCGACACGTGCTCGAGCCGATCCTCGAAGACGAGGGGTTCGAAGCGATGAACGCGCACTGGGGTGTGGACACCGACGTCGACTCGATTGTCGGCAGCGGACCGTTCGTGGTTGCCGACTACGTTCCGGGCCAGCGCGTGATTCTCGAGCGCAACGAGTACTACTGGGAAAGCGATGAAGCCGGCACCCAGCTTCCGTACCTCGACGAGGTCGAGTTCACCGTCGTTCCGGATAACGATACGGCACTGCAGCGCTTTCTCGCCGGCGAAATCGACGCCTACGGCTCGGGAAGCTCGTCGTTCCGCGGCGAAGACTACGCGGTGCTTGTCGACCGTCAGGATGAGCTCGGAGTCACTCTGCTCGATATCGGTCCGGCCGCCTCGACGCAGTTCATTACCTTCAACCAGAACCCCGATTCGCCGGTGGACGATCACGTAATCGAGTGGATGAGCACTCACGAGTTCCGGCAGGCGATGGCGCATCTCGTCGATCGCGAGACGCTGATCAACAATATCGCCTTCGGATTCGGCTATCCGCAATACAGCTTCGTACCGCAGTTCAGCCCCTTCTACTGGGAAGGCTCGCCGGATGCTGCGTACCACTACGACCCGGACCGGGCTGCCGACCTTCTCGACGAGATCGGCTATGTCGATCAGAACGGCGACGGCTGGCGACAGGATCCCGACGGCAATCGTATCAGTTTCCGTCTGCAGACCAACTCCGACAATAGCCAGCGGGTCGGTATCGGAGAGGCGTTTGCCCAGGAAGCTGCGGAAGTCGGCGTGGAAGTGAACTTCCAGCCGGGCGACTTCAACGCGATCGTCGGGCAGCTTACGGGCGGTTTCGATTGGGACGCGATTATCATCGGACTGACCGGTTCGGTCGATCCGATCAGCGGCGCCAACGTCTATCCCAGCTCCGGCAACCTGCACATGATCGAACCGCTGCAGGAAGAGCCGCGACGCGACTGGGAGCGCGAGGTCGACGACGTCTGGTTCGGTCGGCACCCTGAGTACAACGCGAACTACACACTCGACGAAGATGAACGCGCTGAGGGTTATCGGCGCCTGCAGGAGATCTGGATCGAGCAGATACCCTGGATCTACACCTTCAACCCCGCGGTCATGGCCGGTGTGGACAGCGAGTTCGGTAACGTCATGCCGCAGCCGATCAACGGTTACGAGATAACCGACATTCTGCATCGAATCTACGCGCAGTAAAGATCACAGTACGTTCGGTAGCGCCTCCGGTTTTCCGGGGGTGTTACCGGCGTTTACGTTCCTCCGCGCCGCAAAGAAAGCGGGGGAGCGTTAACGCGACTGGAAGGTCACATCGATGAATCCTCTGAAGCAGTTCAACTGGCGTCTGACGTTACCTCTCGATCTCGTGCTGATCGTCGTGCTCGTTACGAGCGGTTCGGGGGTGTTCTTCTCCATATTCGTCGTCGAAGCGGTGATGTGGATGGTTCGCCTCCTCTGGATCAGTCCATCGATGCTCATGTACATCATCCGGCGTCTGGTCCAGGCGATTCCGGTTCTGCTCGCGGTGCTTGCGATCGGGTTCGCACTCATACAGCTCGCGCCGGGAGACATGTTCACGCAGATGGAGCTCAGCGACAATATTCGCCCCGAGCAACTCGAGCGCTTTCGCGAGCAGTTTCGCCTCGATCAGCCGTGGTACATGCAGTTCTATCAGTACGTGATAAACGCCGTACAAGGCGAGTTCGGCTTCTCTCGCACCTATCGAGCGCCGGTCTTTGCCGTTGTGAGTCAGCGAGCGGCGAACACCATCCTGCTTTCACTCACCTCCCTCGCATTCGCGTGGGTGCTCAGTATTCCCGCCGGCGTATTCGCCGCCACCAATCAGTACAACGTCAAGGATCAATTCGTCTCGATCTTCGCGTTCGTCGGGCTGGCGATACCGAACTTCTTCCTTGCATTTCTGCTTCTCTATCTTGTCTCTTCCACGGGAAACTGGCTGCCGCTCGGGGGTATGACTTCGAGCGGATTCCGGAATATGACCGCGACGCAACAGTTCTTCGATATCGCGCGGCATATGATCATTCCGGTGGTGGTAATCGGCACGAGCATAATGGCTACGCTGACGAGGGTCATGCGCGGCGAAATGCTCAAAATCATGAACGAGCAGTATATCGTTACCGCGCGCGCGAAAGGACAGACCGAGAACAAGGTCGTCTACATGCACGCACTGCGCAATGCGATCAATCCCATGATCACGATCCTCGGTTTTCAGTTGGGCAACGTAATGAGCGGCGCAGCGCTCGTAGAGATAGTAGTTGCGTGGCCGGGGCTTGGGAGTGTGCTGTTGCAGGCGTTGCTCAGTCAGGACCTCTATCTCGTCGTAGGCAGTCTGATCTACGGCGTCGGGTTGCTGGTGATCGGAAACCTTCTCGCCGATATTGCACTTGCACTTGTTG
>PUOG01000188.1 GCA_003552745.1 Spirochaetaceae bacterium | reverse complement strand
CGGCGATGAAGAAAGCTACGGCTATATGATCGGAACCGAAGTTCGCGATAAGGATGCGATCACGGCGACGGTGCTCACCGCGGAAATGGCGCTGCACTACCGTACGCAGGGCAAATCGCTGTTCGAAAGACTCGAAGAGATCTATCGGCGATTCGGTTACTTCGAGGAGCGGACGATCAGTGGCTACTTCCACGGACGTGACGGCGCAAAGGTCATGGCCGATCTGATGACCACGCTTCGCGACAGCACACCCGATCATCTTGCCGGCTTGAAAGTGTTACGGGTTCATGACTACCAGCGCCGGGTTACAATCGAGCCTGGAAGCGGGGTTCAACTGAACGGGATCGATCTGCCGGTTTCGAATGTTCTGCAATTCGTCCTCGAAGATGCGACGATTCTCTCGGTGCGCCCCTCGGGGACCGAACCGAAGATTAAGTTCTATGTTTCGGTTCAAGTCGATCCGACTATACCCCCCGAGGACGCGAGAAAAAACGCAAGTGACCGAATTGCGCAAGTCGAACGAGAGATCGATCGCCTTATCCCGGGTGGTCGTTAGTCGGTTCGGTCCGTTCGCTCGATTCAGGAGCCTTCGCCGGCACGATTTCGCCGCATTTTGGCGGCAGCGATCTCGGCGACAAGCCGGTGCAGGTCGCTCTCATCGAGTAGGCCACGCTCGAACTGCTCCTGAATCTCGGGTACGAACTCTTCGCCAAGCGACCGAAGACGCCGTTCAACCTCCCCGGACCATATCCGGCGCGTAAGATCCATTGGCTGATCGGAGAGCGTGATAAATTCCTCGGCGAGCTGCTCGGCGCGATACCAGCGGATATCATCGAACTCGAGTGCCTGTTCGTCCAGTAACTCCTGAAACTGCACGCTGACACGGTATGTCTATTCGCACGTACGCGTCAACAAAGAGAGCTTTCCCGGAAGCCGATCGACCGGTACAATGCGGTTCCGATGAACACCGAGCTATCAGTCGCGGACACGGAATTTGCCGCATTCGACTTCGAAACCACCGGCCTGCAAGTTGGACTCGACCGTATCATCGAAATCGGGGCGGTTCGCTTCAAGGGGACCGAGGTTCTCGGGGAAGTCGAACTGCTCGTGAACCCGGAGCGCGAAATACCGGAAGATGCCGCCGCGGTTTCCGGAATCCGGGATGAGATGGTACGCGACAAACCGGTGATCGCGGAAGTTCTGCCCGATTTCATGGAGATATGCGAAGGTGCGATTCTCATCGCTCACAATGCTCAGTTCGACCTCGGCTTTCTACGGGCGGCATTGCAGGAGACCGGATTACCCGAGGTATCGAACCGCGTCATCGATACCCAGATACTCGCTCAGAGAGCGTTTCCACGCCTGCGCAGCTACTCGCTGCAGTCACTAGTTGAAATGCTCGAGATACCACCGAATAACGCCCACCGGGCTCGCGACGACGCATACATGTGCATGAAGGTATTCCAGGCGTGCGCACAGCAGCTCAGTTTCATGGGCGAGGTAACTCTTTCGGAGGTTCTCACCTGAACAGAATGCGGGAGGTGTGACCTCGCACAGCTCTCATCACAGCTTCCCGAGCAGTTTCAGCATATACAGCTCAATGTACCGTCGAAGCGCCTGCTTTCGGCGGATCTTGCTGAAGGCATCCTTCTCGGCAAGCTCACCGGCCATGTGACGTATCCGATCGGGCCCGGGGGGTGCCACACGAAAGCCGGCACGCATCCGACGGAGAAAATCGCGGACGAGTGAGTTAACATCTTCAACCAGATTCTTTTTTGCAGTGGCGTCGAGTAAAGGGTTCCATTGGTCGACCAGCTCCTTCATCGCCTGATCGATACTCTTGCCGTCCGGGATAAAGTCGCGAGCGATCTCTTTCACCTTCTCCTGATACTCCGCGGAAACCGGCTTCTGGCCGACCGAGGCTTTAGTCTTGCCACGTGCCCGACGGGCCGCGATCAGACTGGTCTCGGTTCCATCGGCGTCCTCCTCGTGTTTCGCCCTCGAACCGGCGATATCTCGTGTGTCCGCCAGGTCGTCGTCGAGCTCGTTCTCCGAGGCATCATCGTCCGACCGTCCTCCTGCCGACCGGCGCCGCACCTGCCTCCCGGAGCTCGCCTCCTCCATTTCGTAGTCGCGCCTTACGCCGAAAATGTAGCGGAGAAAGCGGGCGATCGCACGGAAGAGCGGTGTCGCGAGGTAGAAGGGGAGTGTGAGCTCGGCGTCCTTCATAAGGCGCTTGCGGTCGAGCTCGAAAACCTCCGGCATCGGCCGTATCGTCTCGCCGTCGGTATCGAGCATCAGACGCAGATCGGCCTGGAACGCGCCGTCGGGAGGTGCTTGCCGTGAAAGAAACGTAAGGAGTTCGTACTGCAGCATTCCGGAGAAGACCGGCGCCCGTTTCCGGAGCTCGCTTCGAATGTGTCGATCGAACTCCTCGTCGCTCTTCAGAACCGGGCTGATTCGGTCGGTGCGAAGAGCACGATACCACGCTTGTGTGTAGAACCGCTTCAACTCGTCCGCAAGACGGGAACGGGTTCCAAGCACGTACGCGAGGGCATGGGTGCGCATTATGTAGTAGTCGCGCTCGTCGGCTCCCCGCACGAGCAGAATATCGGGAAGCTCTGTTTCGCTCTCGGTGGACATACGTGACTCGATAATCGCCGCAATTCGCTCGGTCGATAGTCGCTTCGACAGCGGATTTCCACGCTCGTCCGGGAGTTCAGCGATCTCGGCAAACGTAAAGGGCTCGGTTCGCTGGTCCAGGGCGCGCTGCAACGTCTTTTCGGCGTGCTCGGCCTCCCGCCTCTTCTGATCGGCCCCACGATAATGGGTATTGTAGTACCCAATGAGGTGCGCGGCCTGAGGGACACCGATTTCGGCCTCGTGCGATTCATGCTCCCCCGCTCGTGCTTCCTTGATCAGTGTACTACACACTTGCGTCCAGAAATTGTACGTAAAGTCGGTCGGCTTCTGAATCGCGGCTACCGAATCGCGTGGCGTGGTCAGCAGTTGGTTTAATGTCTCACGAAGTGCGATCTCGCGGGTCGGGAAATAGTTCAACAGCTTGTGATGCATATACCCGGCGTTTCTCTCGTTGCGCAGGTGTAGCCGTATCTTCTGAATGCAGATCGGAAGGAGCTTTTCCGGAATCATTTCCGAAGGAACGAGGACGCTCGGAAGCGCATCCGGAAACTGGAGTCTCAGCAGTCGTTCGGACGCTTCGTCGTCCGCTTCGATCCATTTCGTGAACTCATCGCTCACGACCACCGGATGAACGACCTCCGACGGCAGGGCGAAATCTATATTGTCCTCATTGGGAAAGGGGCGCGACGGTTGCGTATCCATCTGGTCATACAGTTTCGCAACCCGAGAGAGATAGTACTCCGAATAGTAGACTTCGGTCGGAACCCCGTCCGAGAACGAAACAGTCACCGGCCCGCGCTGCGATAGAGACCGCAAATGCGAGATGAGAATGGGCTCGATCTGCGCTCCCGCCAGATCGACGAACCGCTCCTCTTGAGTTCCCTTACGCTCTGCTACCTTACGACAGAAGCGCACAAAGGCGTCGAAGGGGATGCGCGGAGTTTCGGTCCGTGTCGCATAAGCATTCAGGAGCTCAAGTATATCGTCAGGCTTCGACATCCCCTGCCTCTTCGGAATCAGGTCCGCGATTTGATTGACATTATAGAATATCCTTTCCTAAGCTTCCAGCAATGGACCGGTCGCCGTCGCTGACGACCGCGGCACACGTAATGATCTCCGGCGCAATTGTTCTCGCTTTGTTCGTCGCTTGCGCCACGAATCCACCCGACTCCCCCGGAGACGACGTAGTGCGGCGTACGAATCGTGCTGCATCTATCCCACCGGCGCCTGCGACCGAGAGCCCCGAGTCACGAATCGAACGGGTCGGTGATCTGCGGTCGTTGGACTCCGATACGGTTCTGATAAGCGCTCAGCGGTTCGCAAGGGAGACCCAACAGCTGATCGATCGAGGTGATTTCGATGGTTGGAAAAAACTATTGAGCGACGGTTACCGTGAGCACTACGGCGACGCCCAGAAACTCGAGCGCTTATCGCAACATGCCAGGCTACGACACGCGGGAATACACCTCGAATCGCTCCAGGACTACTTCGATCATGTCGTGCGAATGAGCCGGCACGACACGTCGGTCGATCGAGTGAAGATTATCGACGAACAAAGAGCGATTGCGTTCGCGAAGGTTAATGGAGAGGAGTTCGTGCTCTATCACCTGATCTGGGATGACGGCTGGGAAATCGATCGCTACTGAACGGGGAACGGCTGGAATTTGAGTCGCCGCTGGATATACTTTGTAGCACCCAGTGTAGATACGTGTGGCTATGGAGAATGACAATGACAAAAACGGCAATCGCGATAATCACCGCGGCGATTCTGCTTCCGGCTATGACCGGGCTCTTACCTGCCGAGGAACGTGTCATGACGGTGGAAGAGCTCTATCTCCAGGAAGACATCGGAATACAGGTTCTTCGAACGCAGGCTCTCTCCTCCCGGCGAGACCATAAGGAACAAGCGCTCGAAACACTGCGTACACTGGTCGAAGATGGAGCAATCGCTGCCGACGATTCGCCACGTATCGCTATTCTGCGGCTGTTGGCCACCGACGGATCCTCGTATCAGGTTCGGGTCGGCGGTCGAGTCCTGTACAATAATCCGGACATTCGAAGAGACGCCGCCGAGCTGCTCGGTGAGATCGGAGGGCCCCAGTCGAGGAGTGCGCTCCTCGAGATAATGGAATATGAGCGGGAGCCGATGGTGCTCTCGCAGGCGATACACGCCCTCGGTCATGTAGGCCTCGACGACGAAGGTCGCGGAGCCGTGCGTCTCGCACGGGTGCTGAACCGCGAAAACGCACGTGACAACCCGGACAATAACCTGATGTACGTGACGCTCATGTCGATGGAGCGCCTCGCCGGCGACCAGCCGGACCAGCTCGCAACCAGCACACTCGTTAACAGTCTCGTTCAAATATCCACCGGGCCGTACAACAGACTCGTGCGTGAACAGGCGCGACAAACTCTCTCCGTTCTCGGAGGACTGTGAAACGTTCGAGATTTCTGATATAAGCGTATGTTGTGAAGCAGCGGAGACGCTCCAACATACGCTTCGTCCTCAAGTGCAGCGCCCTCTTCGCACTTCT
>PUOG01000148.1 GCA_003552745.1 Spirochaetaceae bacterium | reverse complement strand
TTCTGATTTCCGTAGATGTTCACACCGAACCGGCGAACGATCTTCCCTTTCGCTTTCGTGTTTCGCGCCATGAATGCGTCTCTCTCCTGTCAATGGTGAGGCGGTAGCTTAGCGAATTAACGGCCCCGGTGTCAACGGCGCTTTCTACGCCCGAAGAGCCGGCTCAACCGCGTCAAGATCCCGCTCTCCTCGGGACGATCCGTCTCGTGAGACGGTGATCTCTTGGGCTGTTCACTCTTGCTTGCCGCGGCCTCCGCAGCTGCGACCCCCTCCGTTGGCTGGAAATCCTCTCCATACTTGCGCCGATAGTGCTCGAGCCGATCATTCAAAGAGTCGTCACGCTTCGGCACGCCGGCGTCGGCCGTCTTCGCCGCCCGCTGCCGCTCCGGCTTCGGCTTGCCGGGACCGCTTCGCTTCCCTTCGCGACGGCCGGCACGTTTTGTACCCGATTTCACAGGATGGTCGTTTGTGTCGGGTCTCCTGCCGTGGGGCACCGGGTCCGGGTGATCGCTTCGACCGCCCTTCCCACCGGATGGTCCGTGTGCCTCCGAGCTGTGTGCCGATGCCGGCTTTCGTTGTCGCCCGCTACGACCGCGTCGATCACCGCGACCACTATTGCGCCGATCGGAGCCGCCGGGACCGCGTGATTCATCGGTGCGAATATGCACGCCTTCGCTGCGGTCATCGACGAGCAGCTCCTCGGTGACTCGTTGAAGCGGAATCTTCATCCCGATCAAGTCCTCGATCGCCTCGAGACCGTACACATATCGTTCGCAGGCTAGCGTACATGCTCGTCCCGACTGCCCGGCACGTGCCGTTCGACCGATGCGGTGCACGTAGCTTTCCGGGTCTTCGGGCACATCGTAGTTCACCACGAGATCGAGATCGTTGATATGCAGGCCACGAGCAGCGACGTCGGTTGCGACGAGAAAGCGGGTCGTACCGTCCTTCATCGCATCGATAATCCGCATTCGCTTCTTCTGCGGAAGATCACCCATAATGAACCGGGCGCTGTATCCGTTGAGCTCGAGCCGTTTTGCTACCTGTTCGGCGCCGCTCTTGGTGTTCGTGAATATCAGGCAGTTGCCCGGATTCTCACGCTCGATAAGGCCGAGCAGAACCTTCATCTTCTCCTCGCGTGAGACGTGAATGAGTTCCTGTTCGACTTTGTCGACGGTGAGGTGCTCAGGCTCGATAGCAACTTCCGCGGGATCGTTCATATACTCCCATGCGAGGTTCAAAACCCGTACGCTGAGCGTAGCGCTATAGAGCATTGTCAATCGCTCGCGTCGGTCGACCATTCCGCGCATGATTCGTCGAATATCGGGATAGAAACCCATGTCAAAGAGGCGATCGGCCTCATCGATTACGCAGACGCCGATCTTGCGGAAATCGAGTTTCCTCGACTGGTAGAAGTCCAATAGCCGGCCGGGAGTCCCGACGATGATGTCGACCCCTTCGGCGGCTGCCCGTTCCTGTTTCTCGTACCCGACTCCACCATAGAAGCACGCCACGCTCAAGCCGACGTGCCTGCCGAGCAGATTAGCTTCCTTCTCGATCTGCACAGCGAGCTCACGGGTCGGGGCAACAACGAGCGCTTTGCGACCTTTGTAGCGCTCGCGTTGCGTCAGCAGCTCGAAAATCGCGACCAGGTAAGCTGCCGTCTTCCCCGTTCCCGTCTGTGATTGAACGGTTACGTCCCGCTCGGCGAGACTGTAGCGCAGACTCTCGATCTGCACGGGCGTGGGCTCGGTGAAGCCGGCCTCCCGTATGCCGGACAATACCGGTTCCGAGAGTTGGAAATCTTCGAAGTTCATATTGATGTTCAGCGTACTGAAAAGCGGACGTGCATTCAACTCACAACTCACAACTCACAACTCACCGTCTTGACCGGAAGCGGCCGACACCATAGCGTGACCCTCATCATGAACTCATTACATAGAACTTCCGGCGAAGATATCCTGAAACCGCTGTTCCGGTCCAACCATGAGCATTGATCGATTCGCCGATTACCTGGAAGCAAAACGGAGCGCGGATGAACGCGCCCGCGATATCGCGACCTTCGAGACCTTTCTCGGGATCGTTCGTGCAATCCCTCGTCCGTCGGTCCTCGATGTCGGCACCGGTACCGGCGCTATGGCGAGGAGCGTGGCTGACTCGCTCGTGGGCAAGGAAGTGGAAATCACCGGTATCGATACGGCCACCGAAAACCTTACCGTCGCGAGATCAAAAGCGGCCGAAGCCGGATATGAGAGCCTCCGCTTCGAGTGCCGGAGTGTATTCGAAATCGATGCCCGCCGATACAGCACAATCACGGCGAAGTCGTTCGTCGATGAGTTCCCACCGCGCCGTCTGCTCAGGGCGTTCGCCGGGCACCTCGCTCCTGGAGGTATCATCTACACGAGTCTTACTTACAACGGTCGAACCGAGTTCTGGCCGCGGGCGGCCGACCACGACTACGAACAGATGATGCTCGCTGAGTACGATCGATCGATGGATGAGCGGACGTTCGAAGGCACTCCGGTCGCCGGTTCGCGCGGGGCGGGGCGTTTCCTCGATGAGGCTGAACGTTGCGGCTTCGAGATCGTCCGTTTCGGCGGGGCGGATTGGTGTATTCAGCCGGAAGATGGGTCCTACCTGGAAGGCGACTCGACGGTTCTCTACGGCATGGTCGACTTCATTGCGAGCGAGGCGAAGCGTCGCCCGCAGTGTGATCCGGAGCGGACCAAGGCGTGGCGCTCAAATCGACGGAAACAGATCGAGACGGCGAAACTCCGATTGCTCGTCCATCATCTCGATGCAATCGTCAGAATTACTCCGGAAGCACGGCGGATACTCTCGGAACCCGGATAAAAGCGAGTCAGACCGACAGGTACTCGGGCCGCACGCCAATTACCGGGCGCGGCGAATTGTACGACGATTGAACTGATTGCTGATCGTCAGGTAGCTCGCCGGATCGACATTCTGGTTACCGACGAATACCTCGAAATGCACGTGCGGCCCGGTCGAAAGCCCGGTGCTGCCGAGAATCCCGATGCGGTCACCCTGCTTTAGCTCGTCGCCGGTACGAACATCGATGCGGCTCAGATGCGCGTACTTCGTCCGGATTCCGAAGCGGTGCTCCATTTCGACGTACAGACCGTACCCGTACTCCTGATTCCCTGTCTCCACAACCGTGCCGTTCGCAGCGGCCACAAGCGGAACGTTTCCCGCGGGATCAGCAATATCGATTCCCGTGTGCATGTACCAGCGACCGTAGAACGGGTGGATGTTCGGCCCCCACTCGTGTGTTACCGTTCCGCGTCGGCCGGCAACAGGCCAGCCTGTCGGTATATCGGCCATGAAGCTTTCCTTGTTTCGGATCGCTTCGACCGTTTCGGCGAGCGGCTTGCCTGCTACCGAAAGAAGTTTAGCAAGATTCTCCAGAATCTCCACATCTGAATCGACGGTTCCGGTCGGTGTCGAGTTCGCGAGCCCTACATACGGTGCGCTTTCCACCTCGGAGTTTCGTCCGGGAATGCTCTCCATTGCACGCTCAAGAATCGAATCGAAGTTGCGGGCACTCGCGAACAGCCCCTGGATTTCGTCCCGAAGACTGTCGATACTGGCCTGTACCTGGTGAAGCTCCTGTCTCCGTTCGGCCACCTGATCGAGCCTGTCCAGGCCGTCACGGATCATCCACACCGAACTTGCCGTGACCGCAGCCAGTAGAAGGGCAATAAAAAAGAGGCCGGCGAAGCCTATCGTGAAGCTTATCGGTCGCTTCGCGGTGTGGGGGACGACCAATACGGTGAACCGTCGGCGAGCAAGCCGGACTGCGCCGCGAATACGCACGAGCAAAAGGTGGAGAGCGCTGCTCGCGCTTCGACCACGCGCCGTACGCCGGGCAGCGATCTTCGAGTCAGCCATTTATCGCACCACCGATGAAATAGAACAACACACTGGTAACGAAAGAGTAATCGAACTCGATACGGCTGTCAAACTACATTCGATCATGCGCTTTGCATCCCCAGTTTCTTCAGTTTCGGATCGATCACAACACGACAGTACCCTGCGGTACGATTCCTCTCGAAATAATCGTGATGGTACTCCTCTGCTTCGTAGAACGCTTCGAGTGGCGCAATTTCGGTCACAACCGGTTTCCCGATCTGCTCGGCGACCGCGTCCCGGCTGCGTTCGGCGACACGGCGCTGGTCATCGTTCTCGTAGAAGATCGCAGAGCGATACTGAGGACCTATGTCCGCGCCTTGCCGATCCTTCGTTGTCGGGTCGTGCGCTTTCCAGAAAAGATCCAGAATCTGCTCTATCGATGCCACCTCCGGATCCCATTCAACGCGAACTACCTCCGCGTGCCCGGTATCTCCCCCACACACCATCTCGTAGGTCGGGTACTCTACGTGTCCCCCGGCGTATCCCGGAGTAGCCGACACTACTCCCGGAAGCCGTTTGAAGACAGCTTCGATGCACCAGAAACAGCCGCCACCGAGTGTTATCGTCATTGCAGAAGCCTCCTTACACTCAATCCAGCACTCGAATCGGCCGGCCGGTCACCTCGAGCATCACCGTGTCGATGTACCACGAGATTTCCTTAAGTTCTCCGTTGTCGGCCCCGTTACCGAGTCCGACCTCCACGAACATGCCGAGCCGAAACCTTCCGTCTTCGAGTACCTCGAACGCCGGATCATCCCGTTCCACACGGGCATCCTCAATCGCGAACGTAATCGATTCACCCGCCCCCACCGTCTCGGTCACCTCGACGGTGCCGACGGCATGATTGTTATCCTCGTCGTCGTAAACCGAGTCGGCGTCCGACGGCGCAACGCGCATCTCCGCCCTGGGATTAACGAATACACCATCGCTACCGGTGTTTTCCAGTGTGAAGCGTCCGAGTAGCTCGATTACCTCGATAATCGCGCGATCGCCGGGAAGATCGAGGCGGAACTCGCGCGCCTTCTCGAATTCCAGGTCGGGAAAAAGATCGTCGTTCTTGTCGGCGGTAACCGCCTGCACGCCAGGAAAAAAGTACAAGCGGAGAAACTCGTCGATCTCACCGTCGTCGTTGATCCACTCTTCGCTGCTCTTGCTCCCTTCGCGGGCATCCGCCGGCAGGTGATCGGAGAGATCGACCGAGATTCGGAGCAGCCCGTCGAGACGGCAACCGGCGGCAAGCGTACCGAGAGCCA
>PUOG01000345.1 GCA_003552745.1 Spirochaetaceae bacterium | reverse complement strand
TGTCCCCAGGGTGAGAACCGTTCTTCCCTTTTTCCCGAAGTGTTGCTTCTCGGACTTGAAGACGGGTTTCATACGAAAAGCCCGATAGCCTCTCAGTCTACTCGCCAGTCCTCACTTATAAGCGACTGAAGCTCGAAAATGCTACTGTCTCTAGTAAAATAGTTGGTAGCATGAATGGTAATCCTATGATAGTCACCGTCGCTTAAGATCTCGTATAGGCGCCGACCAGTATCGGAATCTTTTTCGACATACGCGTTTGCAAAATCGCCCTGTTCGTCTTCGATACTGATGGAGTAGTGTGTATCCTGTGCATCACCAAAATCATAGTTGTAGTACGACGAAAGCGACGCATATACTCGTAGCGGACTGGCCTCTGTTGGTGGTGAAGCCAGACGTGTGGATAGGGGTAGCGAATTATGCCCGACGGTTGCCTGCCAATCGACAACATAACGCTCTTCTGATACACGAACAACGTATGTCGGTAAATCTATTCCGCCTTCGACGTCGAATGGGACATCCAAAACCGCATAGTCACCTACTTCGATCTCATCAGGGACGTCCGGTAAACCGATCTTTTCTTCATCAGGACTAAAGGTTGATTGCTGCATTCGATCTTCTAGACCGAAAACGCTTTCAACAAGCGGTGTGATAGACTCAAAATCGTTAGCAGCCCATTTCGTGTTAAACGCTCTAGCGGCCTCGGCTGGGTCCTCACACGAACTGCACTCGGTATACCGTAGTTCAATAGGTTCTTCGTCTGCACCGGCCGATAGCGTTCCAACCAAGTCTCCATTTTCGCGCGTCATTACTAGGTGCATTATTCCCATCGAGACTTGATAATTACCTCCGTCGACAGTGATTGGAAACCGCATGTCTTCGTCTAATGGATCGACTGTCAGATACAGAGTTTCATTGTCTTCAAAGATTGTGATCACTTCCCCATTTTCAAATAATAGACCGTCATCACTCTCCTCGAAATATTGATAAAGACCGGTTATATCACCTGCGCTACAGCCTACTAAAACAATAAACAATGATGCAAAGATGAATTGAAGATATCTCATTTTACACTCCTAATGAAGGTATTAGACTAGAATAACCGGCAGGCTACCCCAATTTATCACTATCGGCAAGGTCGCGCTTTGACCCCTGTCAAGAATCGGTAGAAATGTTCCCTTCATCCTGCTAAGCCGATCTCTGTGACCGCTCCTCCGCTTGGGTTGGGGTAATTCCCTTGTACGTACGTCTTCTAACCGAGGAGAACGCCGAGTGCAGGAAGGGTTTCTCGTGCCCGGCACAACGGCCGGCGGAGTGTGACGAAGGGGGATATTGAGGATGGACCAATGCTGTTTCACGACCGGGCACTCGATACCGGAGCGCTGCACGGACTGTCTTCATTCCGCGCGCATCCATGCATGTGCCGCACACGCCGATCTCCGCCTCCCGGCGCCCGACCGACTTCAGCATGCGCTCGATGTTGTAGAAGCCGTTCGGCGTGGTCTGCACACCCTTCGCGCACGAGGCGGCATCTCCGACAAGGAACAGCTTGACTTCTTCTCCGTCCCGCTTTGCGAGATTCGCGGCGAGCCGCAGCGCGTTATACGCGCGCTCGGTTCCGTACGGCGGATTGCTGATAATGAACAGCGTTTTCATTGTGAGTCCCTCCATAAGAATTCAGGGTGATGTTTCGCCGGCGCCTTCGACGATCCCGGCGCCGGTGGTGCGCCACTCGGCAATCCGTTCAGAGATCCGGGAGGCGGAATAGCCGCGATTGCGCAGCTCGCGCATCAGCTTCCGGTCGGCGCGCACATGGGGATGATGGGATACGGTGTTCACCCTCGCCCCCACAAGTCCGGCCACCTCCTCGACGCCGCGTTCGCACTGGCACAGCACCTCCAGCAGCTCCAGCCGCGCCGGCTCCGCGAGCGCCCCATGACCGATGCGATCTCCCGATAGTGTTCCCCGCCAGTGAAGCACGCTATCGTTGCAATATTCCAATGTAAACAGGAATATTAGACACATAGCATGTCCCGGTCGCCTTGGACTACGGCGTCTCGACGCACAGCGACGTGGACGCATCGGCTGATTTTGGCGGTGGCAGAGATCTTGTTGACGAGCGTGGGTGTTATTTCGACAATATACACATGAAACGCACAAATCTTGTGTTGGATGAGCAACTTCTCGAGCGCGCGAAGGTCGCGCTCGGCCTCAAAACGTACTCCGAAACGGTGAACGCCTCGCTTCGAGAAGTGTTGCGACGCCGAACGTTCGAGCAGATTGATTCCTACGCGGGTTCCGGTGTGTGGGAAGGAAACCTCGGCGAAATGCGCGAAGATCGCGATGTATCTCGTTGACACATCGGCCTGGGTGGCGCACTTCAGCCGGAGAGATCCGTTTGATCTCCGCTCACTTTGCGAACCGGATGAGCGGGTACTCTGCCTGCCGGTCTACCAGGAGCTGCTTCAGGGCATACGGGAGGAGGCGCATTACCGCCGGATAGCGGACATCCTCGGGGCGGCGCGATTCGTCGAGTCGCCGTTGGGAATCGATGTCTTTCGTGAGGCGGCCAACCTCTATCGTACCGTCCGACGTCAGGGCTTCACGGTACGCTCTTCGGTTGATTGTCTGGTGGCACAGTGCGCGATTCGATCCAACCTGACTCTGTTGCACCGCGATCGCGACTATCCGCTCCTCGCTCGCGTTTCGCTGTTATCAGAGCGCGGCGTGTAGCAAAAATGGAGTGTCAAACGGAGCCGCGCTCGCGATCCGGCTCATCCGGCCGGCAGCGTCGTCGGCACTACACACACCGGTGTCGGCGTTTCGACCGTCGATCGGCGGGTGAGTGCGCCGTTCTCCGCATCGATCGAGAAGACGACCATCGTGTCGCTGTCCTGATTCGCGGCGATCAGCACGCGACCGCTCGGCTCGATCGCGAAGTCGCGTGGTGTCCGCCCGCCGGTGGAGAAGTGGCCCGCCGCTCGCAGCTCGCCGCTTTCGGCATCGAGCTCGAAGCAGGCGATAGTGTCGTGTCCGCGGTTCGAGACGTACACCCACCGTCCGCCGGGGTGCACGCGGATCGCCGCGCACGTGCTTTCCCCGGTGTATCCCTCCGGCAGCGCCGAAACCGTGGCGGCAGGGGAGAGCGTGCCACTTTCCGGCTCGTAGTGGAACGATGTCACCGTCGAGTCGAGCTCGCACGCGAGCACGGCAACCGGCCGGTCGGGATGGAAGGCGATGTGTCGCGGTCCGGCGCCGCCGCTGGTGCCGATGTCCAGCTCGGGCGCAGGAGTCAGCGCCCCCGATTCGCGGTCAAAGCGATAGCCCTTCACCGTGTCGATGCCGAGGTCGGGAACATACACGAAGCGTTCGGCCGGCGAGAAGACCGCCGCATGGGCGTGCGGCGCTTCCTGCCGCGACCGATTGACGCCGGAGCCTTCGTGCCGGTGGACGGCTGTCGCCTCACCGAGCGCACCATCGCCCGCGATCGGGACAGCGGCGACGCTCCCCGCTCCGTAATTCGCGACGAGCAGCGTGCTGCAGTGCGAGTTGACGGCAACGTAGCACGGACCGCGGCCGCCGGTGGTCGTGCCGTTCAGCCTGCTGAGCGCACCGGTCCGCTCGTCTATCGTGTACGCGCTGACAGCGCCGGTCGGCTCGCCGTCGATCTTCGAAAGCTCGTGGACGGCGAAGAGAAGACGGCGGCGTTCGTGGACCGCGAGATAGGACGGATTCGCCGCGCGGTACGCCGGCGCGTGCGGCGCCAGTGTGCCGCGCTCGGCGTCGAGAGCGAAAGTGAATATGCCCTCTGCGCTCCCGCCGAACTCCGGTTTGGTATACGTGCCGACATAAACGAGTGTGCGGTTTGCCATAACTTCGACACTATCGCCGATTCGGTGCCGCAGCGCAATCGAACGGTGGAAATCCGGCTTCGCAACCGGTGGCATACAGCGGCCGGATTCGGTACGCTCGCGGGTAGAGTGAGGTCTGCCGGATGAGCGCATTTCCGAGCGAGGTAGAGTGTAAGCGCGCCGCAGCGGCGCTCGATCGTGTTCTCGGCCACGCGTTCGAGTACGCGCGGCGGAAGAAGATCGGCCGGCGGCTGTTGAGTCGCTTCTACGATCTCGAGGAGTTGTGGGAGAACTTTCCGGAAAACTGGGAAGGTATCGTGCCCGGAATGCTCGTCGCTGGGGCGCTCTTCGGCCGGGCGAAGCCGGCCGGCGGATTCGTTCGCTCGATGGGATCGGATCTCAGCCGGGAAGAGGAGCGACTGGCGCGTCTCTGGCGGAAGGTGCCGTGGATATACGACTTTTTCGAGCCGATCGAGCCGTTGGGGAACAACCTCCTCCGGGTCCGCCCGCTCGGGGACAGACCGTCCTCGTGGCCGGAAGATCGCTCGTGGGATGAGCTCGTTATCTACTCGCCGTCGCTCGCCTCGGCCGCCGATCGTGGGTGTCGCCTGATGTTCGCGCAGCTTTGCTGCGTCGGCGAGGCATTTCTCACCTACGGCGTTGTGATTCCATTCGCGAGCCTGCAGCGCGACGACGCGTACTTCCTCGCCGATGTAGCGGGCTACGAGGGGAGCGACGATATCGGGAACGCATTGCTCGGGATCGTCGGGCGCACGACCGACATCTCCGACGTGATCGCCGCCGACCCGGTGCCGTTTATCGGCCTTTTTGCGAATACCGACTCGCCGCAAATCATGACGAAGGCGGGAGCGTCGGGGTTATTCGCCTCGTGCCTTCCGGTTCGAGACCTGGACGACGACCGCCGCATTCGGGCAAGCGTGGAAGCGAACGGCGAACAGGTGGATGCGATCGTTCGAGACGGCGAAGCGCTCGCCGTCTACGGGGGCGAAGGCTCGCCGATGTACGATCCGGTGGCGTTCTTCGACAGCGACACCGGCGTCGCGCTGCTCAGCGGTATGACGCGTGCGGCCTACGACCGCGGCCGCGCGATGCTCTCCGGTATACTCGAGTTTCCCGAAACGCCTCAGGTTCGCGCATCGATGACCGCGTACCTCGCCGCCGACCGGCTTATCGGGATCGAAGATCGATTGCGCGTCCTGGGGCGGCGCTTCGACGATCTGCGAGAAGATGCCGCCGGGCGTGGGGACGCGGGAGATGTGGCCGGCTCCGGAGAAGCGCCGGATGTCGACGCGGCAAATGCCGTTCTGCAGCGGCTGTCGCACGCTCACAATGAGGGCTTCGAAGAAAGCGATGAACAGGTGGCCGGACACACCGGCGTAGACCCCGAGATCGTAACCGCGCTTCGAGCGGAGTTCGAGAAGATGATCGCCGGCACCGGCGGCGCGCCGGCGGACGGAGCGAGCTCCGCCGGAGGCGGTGCGGTTTCTCCCGGCGCGGCGATAAGCGAACGATACGGTTTGCCGCCGCGGGCGATTCACGAGCTGATGCGCCCGGCGCCTTCGGTCGCTCGCGGTGCGCTCGTTACCCGCTCAGCCGAGGAGATCCACCGCCTGGCGGAGCAGGCCGAAGGCGGGGTTGATGATGCGCTCGCCGCCGCCCCGGCGTACCGTCTGGCGAAATGGCTCCTGGAGATCGCCGGCGAACGCGGCGGGGTGCCGGCAACACAGGCGGGATACGTTTCGACCGAAATCGTGCGCGCAGGCTACGAGCGGCACATCATTCCCACTCCGATCGACGAGTTGCGTGAGTTCTCCGGTGCGAGGGATCTCGGCGAGGAGCTCGCCGAGCAGTTACGCCCCCGAAAGGAAGCGGACTGGCCGCTATTCAACGAGCTGCGCGTTGTGTTCGAGCGCGCCGGGCTGCTGCGCTTCGACGGGCGGCGCTTCGGTGTCGTCGAGGACGCTTCCGATTTGCGCGCGAAGCCGGCGGCGTTGTACCGGCACCTGCTCGAGGCGGTGTTCGTCACGGCGGAGTGGGACCACCACGCACGCCTCGGGACGATGCCCGGTTTGCGCGAAAGCGCGGCGTTCCTCCTCTACGTAGCCGGGATGCCGGACGAGGCGGCCGATGGCGACGGATGGTTCGGAGTCGAACGACTTACCGAGGCCTTTCTAACCGCGCACCCGCAGGTGGGAGCGGCGGCCGAGCGCGACGATCGTCGCGCGGGCTCGTTCGACCCCGTGGAAGTGACGATCAGCGCATGTTTCGTCAACCGGTTTGCCTTCCCCCTCGGATTGCTCGAACGACGGAAGCGCGGCAATGCGGTGGAGATTCGGCCGGGACCTCTCTACCACACTGTTTTTGACAACGCGGCGTGTAAGTGGTAAGCAGGTATATCCCGCAATGGAGCGCCCGGACCCTCGCCATTTCGCTGTCTGGCACGAGATATTCACCGAACGGACGCGGCGACGGTCGGGCGTGGGATCTCTACGCCGACGAGGCGGTCGAGATTACCTCGTGTTCGTCGGCTCTGCTGTCAGCACGGGTAACAGGCCGAACCGGCACCTACCGGACCGGGTGCACCTCCGACGGCGATCGTCTTTCTTTCGACTGCGACTGTCCTTCTTCGGCACAACCGTGCAAACATATCGGCGCACTCGCATACACGGTTCTCGAGGACTTCGAGGATTTAGTCGACGAGTACGACGATGTCTATGATCCCGACGACCTGTTTAATCCGGACGGCCACCACGCCGGTGGAATCATGGACCTGTTCGGGAGCGCCGATGCCGGCCGCGGTCGCCCCGCGGTTCCCGGCGCGGAGCCACCACACGGTGGGGGGCAGGTGCCCGGCTCGCTCCACGTACGCGCGGCGCTCATCGAAGATCTCGCCGACGACCCGGGGCACGACGCGTTCGAACGGCTTCGCACCCTGCGGGAGCGACTGTCCACCTTCGAAGGATTGGCGCCGATCGAACCGCCGGAGGGATTACGCTCAACGTTGCGCCCGTATCAGCGGCACGGGCTGAGCTGGCTCTGGTTCCTGCACGAATACCGGCTCGGCCGCCTCGCCGACTTTCGCCGCCGCTATGCAAAACCGATAGAAGAGAATGGTGATGATGATGCGCGCGGGCGGCTGCAGCGGATCGTGCGCCCGCTTCTGCTTCGGCGGCGAAAGCGCGAGGTGGCACCGGAGCTACCCGAGCGCGAGGAACGTCTCGAGTTCGCCGAGCCCGGTGCGGCTCAGCTCCGTGGGTACGAGTCGCTTCGTCTCAAGTTCAAGAAGTCGATCGAGCGGCAGGTCGAGCGCGACGGGATCGACGGCGCCCGCATGCATATTCTCGAGGCGATGCTTCGCCTGCGTCAGGCGGCGATTCTGCCGGCGCTCGTCTTCTCGCAGTTCGTCTCGGTGATCGACGAGGTGGAACGGCGCATCGGTCCCGGCCGAACGATGCTGCGCATCGACGGATCGACTCCGCAGCTGCGCCGCGACGGGACGGTCATCTCCTACCGGCTGATCACCGCCGGGACGATCGAAGAGAAGATGCTGCGCCTGCAGGAGCGCATGCGCACGCTCGCCGAATCGATCATTCGTTCGGACGCCGGCGGCCTCGCCGGTCTTACCGCCGACGATCTGCAGTGGCTTTTCGGCGAGTAGCAGAGCCTGCCGGTCGCCGGTGACCGGCCATTGGAGGGCACTATGTTCGGAATCGGAAAGAAGGACAGCGACGGACGCCAGACGCGCATCGAGCACCGCGGAAAGCACGTGCGGGCGAGCCGGACCGGCGGCGTATCGCTGCGCGGACAGGCGAAGGCTGCCGGTATGACCTTTACGGTGAACTCGAAACACGGCACGCGCGTCTCGCGACGGGTCGCCCGCGGGACGAACATCGCGCTGCAGGGCGGGCGCTTTCGCCTGCGCGGGCGCTACGGAACGGGGCCGACAAAACTCAACCTCTCGAAAAGCGGCGCGAGCGTCTCCACGAAAAACCGCCTCGGCTCCTTCAACTGGACGAACCCGAACCGTTCGTCGGCGAAAGTCGCCGGCGTGCAGTTCCGCGGCAAGCGCGCCGCCCAAATGCAGACCGCGTACCTCATCGTGACCGGCATCATCTCACTGATCCAGTTTGTTTTCATCGCGCTCTTTCAGCTTCTGCGACTGCTTATCATCGTGCTGGACTTCCTCGGCCGGCTACTCGTCGAAGCCGCAATTCGCGGCGGGTCGCTCCTCCGATCGGGTAGTCAGCGGCTCGCCGACCGCCGCGTCCGCCGCCGGCGCGACCACCGCCTCGCCGACCTTAATACCGACAGCGCACCGCCGCTGCCGCAGGAGGACCTGCTTGCTTTCGCCGTGCTGCTGCTCGGCGCCGGGGCGGGAAATGACGAGCCCGGTGAACGCGAGCGCGCGCTTATTATGGAGATGCTGGATGATGCGGACACCCGCGCCGCCGACGATCCCGAGCGCGTGGCTGCGATGCTGCACGCCTACGATCCAGAAACCGCAATGGCCGCGCTCGCCGACCGCTACGCGAAACGTGCCGCCGAGCGCGAGATCCTCGACACCTTCTTCCGCCTCGACGACCTCTGCTCGCGCGCCGGCGACCGCACCCGCCTGCAGGACGAGCTGCTCGACATCTACTGCGAGCGCACCGGCGTGGCGCTCGAGCCGGCGGCGCAGGAGTAGAGCGGCGGGTGCGAGGCACGCCCCGGGCCTGCCGCTGCTCGGTCGTGGTGCATCGGTTCGCCGGAGCCTTGCTGCTCCGGGGCGCTGCCTCGGCCTCGTAACCGGCCTACCGCGCCTCGCCTTTCAGCTTGCGCATCGCCTCCGGGTCCTTTCGCACCTGGTTGATGTAGTTCAGCACGAAAGCGAGGAATACGCCGAGGAAGAGCCCGGCGAAGACGGCAACTACGACAATCACCGCGGGATTACGGCCGCGGGCTTCCGGTGGGGGCTCGTCGGCCACGCGTTCGTCCACCAGGCCGGCGGGCTCGACAACGACGAAGGCCGCGCGGTCGTCGGCCAGCCCGATCTCCTCGAAGCGCCGCCGGAGGGCTCCGGTGAGCTCCTCGATCGCCGTCACGACCGCCTCCGGATTATCGCCGCTCGTCTGCATGTGGACGAGATAGGCATCATCCTCATCAATCTGCACTTCAGTATCGGCAATCGCCGTTCGCACCGCACCGCCATGGGCATCGGCATCGATGCCGTACAGCGTTTCCAGATTCATCCCGTCAATATCTGCACGCGCGACAAGCCGGTCGGCGATTCTCACCGCGAGTGTGCTGTAGCTGCGGGCAACCGGCCGTACAGTGGCCCCCTCGGCGTTCGAGTACACCGACGGCTCGAAGAGAAGAAGTGAATCGGCAACGTATATCTCTTCGGCCGGCGGCGGGGCATCTTCGACCGGGTCGTCTCCGAGCGTCGAATAGGCGGCCGCCGCTCCACCGGCAAGCACAGTCACCAGGACGATCACCAGCTTGTAGCGCCAGATAACCGCAATCAAATCGATCAGATCTATCTCATCGTCGGCTTGTCGCTGCTCATCCATAACGCAGCGGACTATACCACGGATTGCGGTGGAAGGGGGAGCGGATAGCCGGGAGACGGGACGGCGGATGGCGGTGTTACACTATCCGACACCGTAGACTGTGTTGGTCCCCCTGCCCGGTACACGGCACGATGACAGCGTCCGCTCGGACATGCTTTCATTCCTTCTGTTAGAGGAGCAAGATGCCATGTCGCAACGACCGTACATTCTGAACGAGACGAACTGGGGCGCGGTGCGCGAGGGCGCCGGTGCGAACGACGAGCGGAAACGGCGGTCCCGCGCCGAACCGGCGCAGGCGGGTGACAGGCGGCCACGGCGGGCGCACGGCGAACCGGTCCGGACGAACGACTCGCCCGAATTCCGACCGGCCCGCATCGCCGTGCTTCCGTGGGGCGCAACCGAGGCGCACAACTATCACCTGCCGTACAGCACCGACAACATCCAGTGCGATTACGTGGCCGCAGAGTCGGCGCGCATCGCAACCGACACCGGTGCCCGGGTGATGGTGTTGCCGACGGTGCCGTTCGGCGTGCAGACCGGCCAGCTCGACATAACGTTCTGCATCAACCTGAATCCATCCACCCAGGCGGCCGTCCTCACCGATGTAGCCGATTCACTTGCCGGCCAGGGTGTCGAGGCGCTGGTGGTGCTCAACGGCCACGGCGGCAACAGCTTCCGCCAGATGATTCGCGAGCTGCAGCCGGAGATCGCGCTCTTTCTCTGTGCGGTCGACTGGTATCGCGTCGAGGCCCAGGAGCCGTACTTCAGCGATCTCGGCGACCACGCCGGGGAGATGGAAACGAGCGTGATGATGCATATCGCGCCGGACCTGGTACGCCCGCTCTCGGAGGCCGGCGACGGACACGCCCGCTCGCCGCGCATCGCCGCCTTTCGCGAAGGGTGGGCGTGGGCGCCGCGGAAATGGACCGACGTCACCGCCGATACCGGCGTCGGCGATCCCCGCGTGGCGACCGCGGAGAAGGGTGAGCGCTACCTCGCCTCGGTCACCGCGAAGATCGCCACGTTTCTGACAGAGCTCGCCGCGGCGGATTTCGAAGATATGTACGAGTGATGATGGGCGCCGGGCCGAACGCGTAGCTGTACAATGTGCAAATCCAAGATTACAATTTGGATATGATCAATCGCGCGTTGACGGAGACACTTCGAAAGGTCAGCCGGCAGTACCCGGTGGTGACGCTCACCGGTCCGCGACAAGCCGGCAAGACCACTTTGTGCCGGTCGGTTTTCCCTGATCTCCCGTATGTTAATTTCGAACGACCAGATCTTCGTCAGCGCTTCGGCGCCGATCCGAACGCGTTTCTTTCCGGCTATCCCGAGGGAGCGGTGTTCGACGAGTTTCAGCGAGTGCCGGAGGTTACGTCCTATCTTCAGGCTCTTGTGGACGAGCCGTCCTTCGCCGGCACATTCATTCTCACCGGAAGTCAGAACCTCGTCGTCCGGGACACCGTCAGTCAGTCGCTGGCCGGAAGAACGGCAGTCCTGGAATTATTCGCCCTTGCGGATGCCGAGCTGCAGGCAAGTGGCATCGATCTGGACACCGACGATCTGCTCTATTCCGGCGGATACCCCCGGATCTACGACCGGGGGATCGAGCCGACACGCATCCTCGCCGACTATGTCGCCACGTATGTAGAGCGCGATCTGCGCCAGCTGAGCATGATTCGCGATCTGGCGGTCTTTCAGACCTTCCTGGGGCTTTGCGCCGGCCGAACCGCACAAATACTGAATCTCGAGCAGCTCGGAAACGAAGCGGGGGTGTCTCAGCCGACGGTACGTGAGTGGATCTCGCTTCTGGAGGCGAGCTATATCGCCTTTCGCCTGCCGCCATACCACGTCAATATCGCCAAACGACTGATCAAGTCGCCCAAGCTCTACTTCTATGATGTCGGTCTTGCCGCCTACCTTCTCGGAATCGACCATCCCTCTCAGCTTCACAACCATCCTCTGAGGGGTGCGCTTTTCGAGACGTTCGCGGTATCCGAGGTGGTGAAAGCACTCCGCAACGCCGGGCGCCGCCGGCAGCTGCACTTCTACCGCGACAGCCACCGAAACGAAGTCGATCTCATCCTCAGTGCCGGAGACGGGGTTACCCCGATCGAGATCAAATCCACTCGAACGCTCACCCCGGCGCTGCTGACCGGATTGAACCGATTCCGAAAGGCGCTTGCCGACCGGGTACAAGTCCGGACTCCCGTACTCGTGTATGACGGATCCGAGGCCGTCTCGCTGGCGGAGACCAATGTGGTGCCCCGCCGGCAGATCGCCGCCGTTATATCAGGAGTTTGTCGGACATATGGGCAGAATTGAATATCGGAAGGGCTTTGCGCGTATTATCGCCGAGACGTACGCATTCCGATGTCGGTGTATACGTCCGATATTCAATCCCGCAGAGAGGCGCAGGCCTACCTCGCGACATCTGCTCTTTTTCAGCGCTCCGCCCCGCGGACGATCGACCCTGACCCCTCGACGGTACCGGCGCCGACTCTCCGTAGGGCGCCGGCGCCTGCGCCAGTCACGGTGACTTGACAGCTGGGGCGGGTGCGCTTATGCAAGGGTATGGACCGGAAAACGCAAGGACTGCCGGAGGGGTTCTACAGGAACACGATCATGCTGGGTCTGGGCTTCTTCACGATGGGGCTCATGGACCCGCTCTACGACAATTACGTGCCGGTCTTTCTCGCCGGTTTCCTCGAGTCGCGGGCGGCGATCGGGGCGTTCATGACCATCGACAACATCATGGCGCTCATTCTTATTCCACTCGTCACCGGTCTGAGCGATCGGGCCCGCACCCGAATCGGCCGGAGGATGCCGTACATTCTCGTGACGCTGCCGGCGAGCGCGGTCCTCTTCGCGCTACTGCCGCGAGCCGGGATGACCTCCCTGGCGGTCTTCGTCATCGGTATCATCTTCTTCAACCTCTTCAAACAGTCGGCGCGTGGACCAATCGTCGCACTCATGCCCGACACGATTCCGAACGAGTACCGCAGCGAAGCGAACGGCGTCATTAATATGATGGGCGGAATCGCGGCTGTGGTTGGAACGCTCGCGCTCGCGCCGCTGATGGATCTGCGGCTGGTGCTGCCGGTGATCGGAGATACCTCGCGGCAGCTGCCGTTTCTCATCTCCGGCGTGCTGATCGTCGCGGCGACGATCGCGCTCTTCTCGACGGTGAAAGAGCGACAGCTGTCCGACTCCGAGCCGCCTCGCGAGCGGGTGCTTACATCGATTCGCAACATCTTCGCGCAGACGGACAAGAGCGCAGTCTACGTCCTCGTCTCACTCTTTCTCTGGTTCAGCGCGTACTGGGCGATGCGCCCGTTCATGACATTGTACGTTATCGAGTATCTCGGGTTGAGCGAGGGGATGGCCGGTTTCTCGACCGGCATGTTCGCCGTCGCCTATCTCGCGTTCGCGGTCCCGAGCGGCATCGTCGCCCATCGCATCGGACGGAAAAAGACGATCCGGATCGCTCTGATCGCCATGGCGGTAATCGCCGGGCTCATGTTCAGCCACGAGTTCTACACGGTGCGCCTCGGCGCGTCGCAGATGCTGGCGGTCGGCACCTTCTGGGCGCTGCTCTTTCTCTTCGGCGTGTTCTGGGGCGCGGCGAACACGAACAGCTTCCCGATGCTGTGGCAGATGGCCAACTTCAACACGATGGGCGCGTACACCGGCGTGTACTACGTCTTCTCGCAGTCGGCGGCGATCGTCGCCCCGCCGCTGACCGGCGGCATCGTCGATCTCGTCGGCTTTCGCGCGATCTTCCTCGTTACCGCCGCCGTGATGATCGCCTCCTGTCTGGTGATGGGTAGGGTCCGCGGTGGCGAAACGAGTCGGGCGGGTAGCGGGGGTTAGCCGGCCGGCGAAGTGGCGATGGGCGCCCCGCAATGCCGGCGCACGATATTGAGGAGTTACGCCGGACCGGACCGCCCGTCGCTCTTGCCATGAACAGTGTCACGAGGATCCCGATGAGCCACTGTGCGATCATGACGGGCACGATCCGCTCAATTCGTGCCTCGCAGAAAGTCTCCGAGTTCCTTCCACCACGGCGAGGTCGGCGAGTAGTCGAGTGAGTTGTGGTCGGCGTCTTCCTGCACCCACAGCCGCTTCGGCCCGTCATAGCCGTCATAGAGGCGGCGGCCGAGTTCGGCCGGCACTACCCGATCGCGGCCGGCGAGCAGTACTCCAACGCGGCCCTGGTACGATTCGAGGGCTTGCTCGTTGTCATAGCGGTCGCGCAGGAGCGAGCGCACGAGAAAACGCGGGAAGGTAGTCGCTCCGGCATCTTCCAGATTGGTGAAAGGGGTGATGAGGAGAACCGCCGGTACCGTCTCACCGAAACGGGCTGCCACCTGCGATGCGACGCCGCTTCCGAGCGATTCGCCGACGAGATAGATCGGCGTTTCGGCGTCCTCACCGAGCAGGCGTTGAACCGCTTCGATGCCGGATTCAACGAGCGCTTCTTCGCTCGGGCTTCCCGGCCGCGATCCGTACCCGGGGTATTCGGCCAGATAGACCGACCAGCGAGACCCATCATCCATCGACTGAAAACCGCGAACGAGGTAGTCGCGATGCAGCGCGTGGCCGCCGTTGCCGTGAAAGACGACGACGCGGTAATCGACATCGTCCGATGCCGGAGCGTGCCAGCCCATCCGGGCCTCGCCGGGCTCGGGCCACGGCTCGATTCCGAGCGATTCGGCCTGCTCGAGGAGGACCGACTCGGCTTCGGTGACCGGATGGTAGACGAACATATCCTGGCAGCCAGTGAGCATAAGTGCAACCGTAAGTGAGACGACCAAGTTCGCGGCGTTCACACGCGTGACTCTATCAGGTCGGCGCGGGGAGCGTCAGCCGTTCGGCGGCCGGTCGCAATTACGGCACCAGTACCGCGGCGCCCTCGAAGCTTCCGGCACGCAGGGCGTCGAGCGCTTCGTTCGCCGACTCGAGCGGATACTCATGAACGGTGGTGTGTACGGGGGTTCGGGCGATCGCATCCATGAACCCGATTCCGTCTTCGCGGGTGAGATTGGCCACCGATACGATCTCGCGTTCCTCCCACAGGTAGCGGTACGCGAACGACGGTATGTCGCTCATGTGGATGCCGCCGCACACCACGCGCCCGCCGCGATCGACCGCGCGCAGCGCATCGATCACGAGCTCGCCGATCGGTGCGAAGATGATCGCCGCATCGAGCGCCGTTGGAGGGCGTTCGTCGGATGAGCCGGCCCACACCGCGCCGAGCCTGCGGGCGAACGCCTGTCCCGCCTCGTCACCCGGACGCGTGAACGCATAAACCTCCACGCCGTCGCCGGCGGCGATCTGCGCGAGAATGTGCGCCGCGCCGCCGAAGCCGTACAGCCCGAGCCGGAAGCGACCATTGTCTCCGAGTCCGGCCTTGCGATAGCAGCGATAGCCGATCAGTCCGGCGCAGAGCAGCGGTGCAGCCTCGGTGTCCGAATAGCGGTCGGGGATACGGAAGCAGTAGCGCCGGTCGGCCACCGCGTATTCGGCGTAGCCGCCGTCGATCGTGTAGCCGGTGAACTTCGCCGCCTCGCACAGGTTTTCGCGTCCGCTGCGGCAGAAGCGGCACTCGCCGTCGGTGTAGCCGAGCCACGGCACGCCGACCCGCTCCCCGGGTGCGAAGTCTCCGAGCGTCGAACCGTCTGTCGCCTCGCCGCATTCGACGACGTGGCCGACGATCTGGTGTCCGGGGATGAGCGGCAGCTTCGGCTCGGCGAGCTCTCCGTCGACAATGTGCAGGTCGGTTCGGCAGACACCGCAGGCGTGTACCTTCAGAAGCAACTTCCCGGCGCCGGGAGTCGGGGCGGGAACCTCGCGTTCCACCAGGCGACCCGGGCTCCGTTCGAGAACCATTGCACGCATCGACACTATTATACTCAGGGGCGGTGCTGATGTCGCCGCTGTCGCCCTGTTCACGCCGGCGCACCGCTGAGGCATTGCTCCAGGTCAGTTTTGGGGCAATTTGTCGATGTTTTCGGCCCAGAGTGCCGGCCAAAGGGCAGTGAATCGCGCGTGGGGTTCAGCGAGGGGTGAGGGGCTGGCCCCGAGTAAACTCCCACACTCGCGGCCATATCTGCAGGAAGCGGCCGAAGAGCGAGAAGTGATGAGCGATACGCTCAAACGTCGCGTCAGCGTCGAGCCCGAGCGCGTGATATTCAGCTATCGGTAAGATGTCGGAGTCGCTCAGCCGACGCTGGATATCGGCTCGCAGGGCGCGAACGGTACGGTCGCGGAGCGTTTGACCCTCGACCGCATGGGGATAATAGCTTCGCTCAATGGCTCGGTCATAGCTCCGAAGCGACTGCAGCAAAAGCCGGGTAATCCAGTCCCGAAAAACCTGCGGCTTCGCCTCGCAATGTTCGCACAGCCATGCCCCGAAATCTTCGAGGCGTTCACCGCGCGTCCCGCCGACACTCTGTGAGCCGTATATGCCGGCGAGAATCGTCAGCGTTCTGCACACAGACAGCGAGATGTGATCGGGCAGCGAAGATTGCCTTGATGCTCGGTTGTCGAGAGGGTCATGGAGGAGCGCCACAGGGAGATGCCCGATAAGTGCGTCCTCGAAAACCTGAGTGAGCATCGTACCGAATAGTCCGTCCTGACCGCGCCCGAACGGGAAAAACGGTGGCAGGAGGTCGGCGGTGTGAAAGGCGCAGGCAGTTGTCATGAAGAAGGGGTGGGAGGTAATAAGCGGATACTCTGCAATGCGTGTAAGCTCCCTGCTCGTGAACGCCAGCTCCTGGTCTGATTCGCTCTCGGAAAAGAGCTGTGGAACTCTCATGCTTTCGGTCATGAGCATCGGCTTGTCACCCATACCGCCGTCTCCGATCGTTCCGAACATGACCGCCTCGACCCGAGGATCACGGCACTCCAGTCGGTAGTTCAGGTTCGGGGTGAGGTAGTCGAGATCGATGGTCATCGGAACCTCGTCTGCAAAAAGCTCGGCCACCCGGCGGCCGAGAACTGGTTCAATAGCCGCTCTCAAATTGATATCTTGCAGAGCGTGCCGGCGCAGGAGTGCCTCTCGGTCTTCCCAATATCGGAACTCGACGGCGGTATTGCGCGCCGACACGGTTCCTGCGTGTCGCAGATCCCCCGCTACGCCGCTGCAAAGCACGTCGTCGTCTATCGAGATCAACAGGGGTGCGGTGTTGAGCAGGAACGCGTGGTTTCGCGTCGCCCCGATCGTTGGTCTAATCGCGTCATCGCCGAATAATCCGAACCGCAACGCGTCCGTTTCCTGCTCCTCGAGCGAAAGCTTCTTGGAGAGGCGGTCGAGCATTACGTGCCTGCCATTGATAGTATGCGTCGTTACCGGGTGTTTGTTGTTAACCTGTCGTAACTCGCCTATTCCCCTGTGTATCTCCTCCGTTGTGCTGTCTATTGCCTCACTTGCGTTCGCATCGAAGACAATGATCAGCGGATTCTCTGCAGCCCATTTCGTTGAATTCAGCACGGAACGAGTGAGCCGTAGGGTAGACTCGATTCGACCACACGTGGGAATGACAAGACTTGTTTCACCGGCTGTGAGTGCTGCATCGGGATTACGGTTTATTACCGCGTCTGGTGCGGAACCAGGCCTCTTTTGCCCATTCGGTTTGCTCTTTAGAGCTCCAGATGGTGTCGCGACCGGGCGAAGAAGTCCCAAGCCCAGTAGGCGCTCTATCGCTTGCTTGCATTCCTTAATCTCGCTCTGCTTCGCGTCAGTGCCGCAGACTGCAGTTGCATGCCCGACGATGGAACGTGCCGATGAGCACGTCCTCAGCAGATCCAGGTCAGAATCGGTCGCATTTATCGAGCGGCCGAGGTTCTTTATGTAGACCGGGATAGAGTTACCGGACTGATCTCCTATCAAGAGATCAGCTTGAAGGTAACGGCGATCGCTCGTGCGAAGAAACATGAGGCAGTTTCTTTAGCAGAACGTAGTGATGAAGAAACCCATGTCGTCGACTTCGAACGTTTGCCGGCCGTCAGGACTGCTGATGTCGAACCTGACAAGGCGACCAAAACCGTCGATAGGTGGTCCGAACGTGTCATCATTTTTTTGATCGATAATAATGACTTCATCTTCATCTCTGGTTGCCACAAAGCGCCGTGGGCCCCAGAATTTCTCATGCTCATCCGCACTCGATGGATCGTACTCCCCGTAAGAGTTGAGTCCGCCTAAGTTGTCTTTATCATACAGGAAGATCACTTCGTCCCCCGGTTCATTGGCTGCAACAACTACCATGATAACCGATGCCACTACTCGAAGATCACCAACAGGGATGGAGAAATCACTGAAGGGAGGTTGGCCATCGTACCTACTTTGAGGCAAGGTTTGACTGGGGATCGTTATTGCGCCGGTGATCGTTAGCGGGTCACCCTCGTATTTGTGCAGTTCTAGAGCGTTAGACAGCCAGTCCTGTGCGGCTAAGACGAAAAGGTTCTCACTCGAATCAACCGCCAGGCCGTGAACGATTCCATTGGCACTTCCATTAGGCTCGAAGAGCTGTTCGATAGGAGTAGAGATGATCGGATTCTCGATGTCGGATATATCAACACGGTGGACTCTGTTTTCTGCTCCAAAGTACACGTAGGGATTTGCGGGACTTGCCGCGAGGGCAATGGAGGTCCCGTCAGCTTCGCCCTCGCCGCCGATGTCGATGTAACTTCCCTCCTCAGGCTCGTTAGGATCACTCGGGTTGGCGAGAATTATCCGCTGTCCCATTGGATCCAGGGTCCACAGCCGTCCTCTATGATCGTAAGCTAAATCGAATGCGACTCCGCCGGCATATCCCCATCCACGTGCCCGACCATCAGACGCTTCCACCACAGCAGACTCGGGAATCGACAAGTCTCTGATCACCCGGAGTACCGTTGGTTCGGTCTGCGGCGATCCGATTTCCTGACTCACAAACACCGGCCCCGGCAACAACTGAAGCCGCACGTTCTCGGTGCGACCGGCCCTGAGCGTGCGCGTAGTGGAGCCGGAGTAGATGTCGTTGCGCGCACGCATATCTATGAGACGGTCGGGACCCGCGGGGACCTCGACTCTCACCGAGCCGGTCGTCGGGCCTATTTCGTTGAGCGTGATCGGCCTCATGCCGGGGCCGGTTATCGAGAGGTCGTACGTTACGTCGCGATTCGGAGCGCCGACGAAAGAGAATGTCGGATACACGCTGTCGGCGGGCGGTCCGGTCGGGTCGGCGCAGGCGGATAAAAGCAGCAGGAAGACGGAGGCGGGAAGAAGACCCGGAATCAGTCGCTTTCTCCACGGTCGGTGCGTCATGCATGTGCTCCTCTGAGGTCGGTTTTGGTACACGAGATAATCTTCAGTGTCGTACTAAAGCTAATGTAGCACGAGCTGCAGGCGATTGCCAGTTGCAGGAGAGAGTGGTAGTCGGCGGAGAGCTTGTGGCCGATAGCGGATCGACCGAACCGAACTCTGCCGAGCGTGCCGCCGCCCCCCGATGTACGCGCACGAACCAAAGATTAGAGCGCACCACCACCATCCGACGCATACCGCGTTCGAAATGTGAATGATATAATAATGAATAGGGGAACGACCGAATAACGTGAATTCGTATCACATAATAGTCAACCTCCTTTCTCTGCACGTTACCGGCGGATTTCCCGCAATTCGAGAGTGATAGGAGCGTGTCATGAAACAGATGGCGTTTGTACCCTGCGCAGGTGTGTTGTCGGTTGCACTGTTTCTGTTCTTTTCCGCAGCGGCGGCGGCTGCAGACGATCCCGACGAAGATTGGCGCCGCCGGATTGCGTCGCCATCGTACGGACTGGGTCTTACGGTGCTCGAACTGTCGTACCAGGTCGAAGGCGAGGACGACAGGCAAAGCGATACGTACGCCATGCCCGGTTTCGATCTGCGGCACTTCAACGGAGTGAACGTGACGCCGGCCGGCGGTTTTTTCTACGGTTACGAGATCGCGATCGGCGCTGTGTTACAGGGGCAGGGCAACGAGTACGACACCTTTCCCGACTTCGATGAGAGAGGTCCGTACCGGCTCGAAAACGCTTTCGCCGGCGGAGTGAGGTTGCTGCTGAAACACGGTTACCGTTTCCCGGTGACCGCCGAGGGACGAGTCGACCTCGGTTTCGAGCTCGGTCTCGGCGCATCGGCTGGATTCGGTTCGATCACCTTCCAGGACCTTGCCGAGGACGGTGGGAGCTACACGCATTTCTCCGATGAGATAGGACCGGCGTTCGAGGTCGGCTTCGAGGGTGGATATCGGGTGACCGATCACTTCCGGTACGTCGGACGACTGAGCCTCCAGGCCGGCGCGCCGCTCCTGAGAGCAAGTGAGGAGGAACTCGGCGATAATAACATATCGGCGGGCACGGCGCCGATTCTGATCACCCTCCGCTTCGGCTTTACCCGCGACCACTGACGCGCTATCTTGCGTGCGTGGGTATTCTCTCCTGGCTCGGCCGGCGCTTTCGCCGGCCGCCGGAGCCTATCGATCCGGGGCTGTGGAACGAGACGCTCGCGTCGGCTCCGATATTCTCGGATCTGGGCACGGGTGAGCTCGAACGGCTGAAGGCACTCGCCGAACAGCTTCTCGCCGAAAAGGAAATCGTCGCCTCCGGTGGTCCCGACCCCGAAGCAGCCGAGCGTGTGAGTCTCGCGGCAACGTGCGCGCTCCCGGTTCTCGAGCTCGGCGCGGCGTGGTATCGCGGCTGGTGGACGATCGTGCTCTTTCCGGATGTCTACCGGCGCACGTGGACCGAGGAGGACGAGTTCGGCATTGTCTCCGAGTACGAGGACGATGTCGAAGGGGAGGTGCTCGAATACGGGTCGGTCATCCTATCGCGCCGGAACTTGAGCGCCGGGAACGGTGCGGTCGTGATCCACGAGATGGCGCATCAGATCGATCGCATCAACGGTGAGATCGACGGCGTTCCGCCGCTGCATCGGGACATGAATGCTCGAGAGTGGGTTGATGTTTTCGACCGGCGCCTCGAGGAGTTGCGTCGGCTCACCGACCGGGGCCGCCGCGG
>PUOG01000288.1 GCA_003552745.1 Spirochaetaceae bacterium | reverse complement strand
CGAGGGCGTGTCTGGCGATTCCGAGATAGATGCGACCGGAGAAGGTATCGCGCAGCGGCTCGAGTGCGGCCGCCTGCGGGTAGTGCGGCTCCGGGACGATCACCAGCGTCAGGCCATCGGTGCGCTCGAGAAGTTCTTCTCTTTCGACCGCGCACTGTCCCTTCGGACTGCGCAGTCTGCCGGCGGATATCAGCTCGCAGAGATTGCCGTACCCGTACCGATCGCGGGCATAGAGGAGCACGGACCCGAAGCGGGCTACGGTAATCTGGGCGCCGACAAGAGGCCGCGCCCCACCCCGTCCTCCATCCCGCCATGCACTGAGCGCACGGACGCTCCCGTAGAGTCCGTCCCTGTCGGTAATGCCGACCGCCGGCAGAGCGTATTGCCGCGCCTGCTCAACGAGCTCACCTGGATCGCTCGCACCGTCCAGAAAAGAGTAATTGCTCCGGCACCACAGCGGTACGTAGTCGGTTCTGCCGCTACTCGACATAGCCTTGCAGCCACAGCGCACGCCCGGCGCGATATATCCAGAGCGTCTCGCCGGACTCCTGCCGAACGAAATAGTAACTGCGCCCCCGTTCCCCCCGCCACCAGCGACCGGCAATGCGGAACGGGCCGAAGAGCTGCGCTCCGGGGCGGGGAACCACCTTCATCGCACGGGCAACCGCACGCGGTGAGACCGCTCCACCCCCGCCCACACGTGCGAACGGCTGCGCGCTCAGCAGAATACGGCGAACGGCCGGCGGTTCGGTCGAAAGACTCTGCCCGGCCGGCTCGCCTGAACGGTCAGAGACAGCGCCGATCGGTTCGAGCCGAAATCGGTCTTCGGGAATGTGTGCGTCGTTTTCGACAATCCGCACGACAGCGCGGTTTCCCAGCTCCGCCCGAAGCAGCGACATCGCCCGATCGAGAGAGTGGGTGATGCGCTGTGCATCACCAAAGAGCATTGTCTGTCCGGGAAGCTCTGCGATCGCCTCGCCGGTGACCGAGGCATACACCACCGGCGAACGATACTCGAGCGTATAGAGACGCAGCGAGACGAGCTTTCGCAAGAAACGAGCATCGCAGCTCGCTTCGGCAGGTTTCACCTCCTCCCGCAACTCCTGCCCGTCTTCGTCCCGGAGCACAATGCGCAGCGAAGCTACCCGCACCCCGCGGACTCGCACGCTCTGAACGACCGAGGAGATCATCGGTTCGAGATGGGAGACGATTGCCTCGACATCGCGCAGTGACGGCAACTCCGTTTCCCGACAATGCGAGGTGTCGTCGCGCTCCCCTCGCACCGGAACCTCCTCCCGATCTCCGGCAAACCGGTACAGTTTATCCGCCTCTGCGCCGAATCGCGTGGCAATACTTCCGGCCGGAAGCGAGAGAAACGCGCCGATACTCCGAATACCGAGCCGTTCGAGTCGTCGAAGCACACCCGGATCGAGGGGTAACAGACGAATACTCGCCCTGTCGGCGGCCGAGCGCTCTTCGCCGGCGCTCTCGGATAGATTGATGGAAGATGCGGCGTGCGCGGCAACGAGGGTGCCGAAGCGGGTGAACCCGAGCGATATCCGCGCATAGACCCCCCGATCTCCGAGCGCGGTATGGACGCTCTGCGCCCATTCGCGCGTACCGTCCCATAAGCGCTTCAGTCCGCTACAGTCGACCCAGAACACACCGGAGCGTGCACCCCACGCCTCGACGTGCGGAGAAAAGGTATAGAGGAGCTCGGCAATTTCCGCGATGCTCGCATCGCTCTCCCAATCGTCGACCATCGCGGCCTGCAGCGAAGGCACGACCGCAAGCGCTGTGGCGTACGGCATGCCGGCTCGAATACCCGCTCGCCGCGCGATGCGATTGAGCTCGAGCACGGGTGCTCGCGGGCGATCGTCGAGAACGCGCGCGACCGGCACATCGCGCCATTCCGGATGGGCACGCAGCAACAGCTGCAAGCGAAAGAGCGGAAGCTCAATACATGCCGTCCGGAGCACAGCATACCTCCCGCACACGCCAATACGGCCGGCGTCGCTTATCCTTGACGGCGGTAATGTCGACGGTCAGTCGGCCATCAATCGGCCCGCTGTGGGAAGTATTCACGCGTACTCCCACGAGAGAGCCGAGTGATGGATCTCCCTCGGTCAGTGCCACCACTGCGACACTACTGGTGCCGGCAAGCCGCAGGAGTCGCCCGAGCAATCGTGTCGCCGGACGCACCTCTCCGAGATCGAGGACGATCAGCGCAAACGCGCCGGTACGAATAAGCGCCTCGGCTGCTTGCGCACTCCGCGCGGCTACATCAGGTGATCTATCGTAACAGGTGTTCGCCGATGCGACGCCCTCTGCCGGGGCCTCCGCATTGCCGTCCGCAGCCGTCAATACAACCGGAATGCGATCGACGGCCACTCCCCACCGCTCGAGGTCCGGGGGAAAAAACAGCGAATCGACCGCCGATACCCATGCCACGTCCTTCCCGCACCGGTGAGCCTCGCTCACCAACACAGCCGCCGCCGAAAGCCGGGCAAAGCCGATGACCTCGGTCAAGCGACCGCATAGCCGGTCGAGTCGCCACTCTTTCGACACCCCGGTATCGGGGTCGGACGAGAGTCGTGATGCACGGACCACCGGAATATCGGCCGGTATGCTGCCTGTCATGGCATTGAATATACCAGACATTTGTCTGATATTCAAATGAGTTCGGCCGGAGACAAGTCATATTCGAGATAGCGCCGCACCTCCACTACCCGCCCGAGAATGCGCAGCGGATCGGCCGGCACAATGACCGGATACGAGCGGTTTTCCGGATGCAGCTCTACTCGTCCGTTACGAACCCGCAGTCGCTTCACCGTCGCCTCGTCGTCCACGAGCGCGACCACGATCTCGCCGTTCTCCGCGTGCTGCTGCTCGCACACGATGACGATATCGCCCGGCAGAATCCCCGCCTCGACCATACTGTCGCCACGCACTCGCAGCGCGAACGCGCGCCGGTCTCCGAAGTCATGATCCACCGAAACATAGGCGTCGAGATTCTCGATCGCTTCGCTGAGCTCGCCGGCCTGCACACTCCCGAGAAGCGGTACAAACGACGCCGCCCCACTACTACCGGGAAGACGATAACCACGCGATACCCGTCCGACCTTCTCCAGCCGCCCCGAGGCAACCAGTGCATCGAGATGTTCCTGCGCGCTCTGAACCGCCCGGAATCCCACCGCGCGCTGCACTTCACGCACCGTCGGAGGGCTGCCTTCGAGTATGCGCTTGCGAACGTACTCGAACACGCGCTCCCGAGTAGCTCCCCTCTTCGCCATGCGCAGAGTATACCCGACATTTGTCTGACTGTGCATCCGTCGGCGCAACGGCGCCTCCCGATCTGCTCTCTGAATCGCGGGCCGTGTTAGAGTGTCCACCGGAGGAGTGATTGGCAATCAGCGATGCGCAGCCCCCGAAGGTACGAGTCGTGCTCGTGTGGCCCGACGAGAACCGGAACATCGGCGCGGTCTGCCGGGCAATGAAAACGATGGCAGTTGGCGATCTTGCGATCGTGCCGGGCGGGCGAACGTACGATCGATCGGAAGTGGCGGTCACCGCCGTTCACGCGTTCGACGTCTTCGAGCGTGCCGCTTATCACGGTTCGATCGAGGCGGCGGTTGCCGATTGTGCGCTCTCCGTTGCCTTTACTCGCAGGCGCGGGCGAAACCGCAAGTACTCCTCGGCAACGCCGGAGGCGGTCGCCGAGCGAATCGCGCGCGGCAGCGCGGATGGAACGACGGCACTCGTATTCGGCAACGAGGAGCACGGACTGACGAATGAACAGGTCGATGCCTGCCACGCCATCTGCCGCATACCGACCGACCCGGATTGTCCGAGCCTGAACCTCGCCCAGGCGGTGCAAATCGCCTGCTACTCGATCTTTCGCCGTGTCGCTCCAAGTTCGCAAATGGGATACACCGCCCTCGATGCAGCCGGCATCGACGAGCTCGCCGACGAGGTCGATGCACTCGTCTCTCTCGTGGGGTACTCGGGTGATTACGATCGGCAGACCAATCGGATTTTCGCCCGTGATCTCCTCGCCCGAGCCACTCTTACTCCTGCCGAAGGCAGGCGCCTCAAGGGTCTGCTTCGGAAACTTCGCTACGGCTTGCCGGATCGTCGGTGATCCGCTCGAGCACGTATACCGCCGGATAGACGCCCCCCGTCTCGATAACACGCACGTGCTTCATCCGGAGTCCGCGTACCCTCGCGAGCACGCGCGATACGTAGTGGCGACGCTTACCGCCGAGAAAAACCGCGCGCCCGCCGGGGCGCAGCACGTGCTCGACCCCGCGCAGAAACCGGTCATAGAGATGCTCGAAGTCGGTCTTCTGACCGAGCCGGACACCGAACGGCGGGTTCGTAACGACCGCGTCGACGCTTCCGGCCGGCCACTCTTCGACCAGGTCGCGCGCATCGGCATGCTCTACCGAAACTCTCGAATCGAGACCTGCCGCGAGTATGTTCTCCCGGGCTCCTTCCACGCATTCGAGTACCTTGTCCGCCCCGACGATCCTCGCCTGAGGAAACATCGCCGCGGCTTCGAGCAGAATCGTGCCGGAGCCGCAGAAGGGGTCGAGAATACACCCCGGCATATTCTCGAGACGAGCGAGCCGAAGCATTCCGTAGGCGACCACGGTTCGGAGAGCTACGCGCGGCCGATATTGCCACTGCCACCGCCGATCGAGTCCGTCACGTGTCAGCTGCAGCCCAACCGTACATAACCGGTCCCTCAGATCGACACGAACATGAACGCTGTAGTGCTCGAGATCAACCGACATCCCCGTTCGCCGCTGAACGACCGCACCCGCCTCCCGTTCTATATCGACGCTGCGAAACGGATGGGTGCCGCTGCGCTTGGAGGAGACGCGAAAGGTATCGTCCGGCGAGAGTGTTTCGATCGCAGTCTCCTCCACGGCGGCAAGGAGCTCCGCCATTAGATCGTTCCCCGCAAGCTCCACCGTTCGCAGGTGCCGCACGATGTGGTAGACCGATCGCATCCGCAGTAGCGCGTCCTCGATTCCGGAGCGGACCGCACCGCTCGAAGCGACATTGCCCGGAGGCGAAACGAGAACCGTACCCGCCATCCCCCACGGCTTACGCTCGACGGCAATCGAGTCGAGGTCGTGATCATCATAAACAGAGACGACACGGGACCGGAGCTGCTCGCGAAGCTCTATCTCAACGATATCCTCGAGGCCTGGATTTGTCGTCAGCAGGTAAACTCCATCACCCATGAGATTCCCCTTCTTGTAGCCTGCGGCCCGCTGCGCTACAGTGGATCACAGCGATGATACCCTTAGACGACATGGACGAGCTCTCGGACGCGATCAAATCGAACAAAGCGGTAATGATGTTCGTCTGGCGGCAGGAGTGTGAAGACTGCCCCGAGCTCGGTCGAAAACTGGCGCGGCTCGCGCGCAAATACCCACCTCTCGTCGCATTTTCGGTGCTGCTCGACGAGCACCCCACCGCCGCCGCGCGATTCGGCGTCTTCAATCCGCCGGCGGTTGTCGTGTATGCCGGGAATAAGATGGTGATGAAACAGGTGGAGCGCATCGACCTGCAAGCGCTCGCCCGGCATCTCGACAAGTTATATACCCACTGACGGCGCACGACGAGTAACAGCTGCCTACAGCGGTTACCGGCTATCCCTTTCGCCGTAGACCGAACTCGGATCGAATACGCGCTCTTCGATGCGCCGCTCGAGTCTCACCTCACCATCCTCGGTACACAACGCACGCCGGTAGAAGCAGCTGCGAAAACCGGTGTGACAGGCGGCTCCTCCGATCTGCTCTACCCGCAGCCACAGCGCGTCCTGATCGCAATCGACAAGCAGTTCGCGCACCTTCTGCACGTTTCCACTCGTCTCTCCCTTACGCCACAGGCGCCCTCGAGAGCGGCTGTAATAGACGGCCTCGCCGCCGGACAGCGTGTGCTCGAGCGCCTCGCGGTTCATCCACGCCTGCATGAGCGCCTCCCCGCTGTCGACGTCGGTGACGAACACCGGGAGCAGGCCGTCGCTGTTGAACCGGGGCTCGAACCGGTCGTCGCTCTCGATCCGGGATTCTGTCGTCGGCGGGCGGCGGTCGTCCGATCCACGCTCGTCACCCGCCCGTGACCTATACATCACCCCTGCTCCTTTTTCTGCAACTTGGCCCACGTATCCTTCAGCGCCACCGTCCGGTTGAAGGCCGGCGCCCCGGCGCTACTGTCGAAAGGGTCGACGCAGAAGTAGCCGTGCCGAAGAAACTGAAACCGGTCGCCGGGCTCGGCGTCCGCCAGCGACGGCTCGCACTTCGCCGATCGGTAGGTCACCAGGCTGTCGTGATTGAAATTATCGATCCAGCGCTCGCCGGCCTCCTCGTCGACATCGGTAGGATCTATCGCGGCGAACATATTGTCGTACACCCGGACCGGAGCATTCAGCGCATGCCCGGCGCTCACCCAATGCAGCGTCCCCTTAACCTTCCGCCCGTCGGGCGTGCCGCCGCCGCGGCTTTCAGGGTCGTATGTGCAGCGCAGCTCGACGATCTCCCCGGTTTCGTCGCGTACCGCTTCCCGGCAGGTGATGTAGTAGGCGTGCTTCAGCCGCACCTCTCGCCCCGGGGCGAGACGGAAGAACTTCTTCGGCGGATCCTCCATGTAATCACCGCGTTCGATATAGAGCTCCCGGGAAAACGGCACGCTCCGCGTTCCGGCCGACTCGTCCTCGGGGTTGTTGACCGCCTCCATCTCCTCGACATCGCCGTCGGGGTAGTTCTCGATAACGACCTTCAGCGGATCGAGCACGACCATGACCCGATTCGCGCTGCGATTGAGCTCTTCCCGCAGACAGTACTCGAGCATGCTGAGATCGATGGTGCTCTCGGTCTTCGAGACTCCGACACGGCGCAGGAACTCGCGAATCGCACTCGGCGTGTATCCGCGCCTCCGGAGTCCTCGCAGCGTCGGCATCCGCGGGTCATCCCATCCGGATACGTAGCGCCCCTCCACCAACTCGCGGAGCCTGCGCTTGCTCATGATCGTATAGGTGAGATTCAGCGGTGCGAATTCGATCTGCTGCGGGTGATGCACCTCGAGCGCATCGAGAAACCAGTCATAGAGCGGTCGGTGGTTTTCGAACTCGACCGTACACAGCGAGTGTGTGACCCCTTCGATCGAGTCGCTCTGTCCGTGCGCCCAGTCGTAGGTCGGATAAATGCACCACGTATCGCCGGTGCGGTGATGGTGTGCGAAGCGTATCCGGTACATGGTCGGATCGCGCATATTGATGTTCGGATGCGCCATGTCGATCTTCGCACGAAGAACACACTGTCCCTCGGCGAACTCGCCTGAACGCATGCGCCGGAACAGATCGAGATTCTCCCCGACGCTCCTGTCACGGTAGGGGCTGTTGCGCCCGGGTTCGGTCGGTGTTCCTCGATACTCGCGGATCTCCTCGGCGCTCAACTCATCGACATACGCGAGCCCCTTCCGTATGAGCTGTTCGGCGTACTCGTAGAGCGTTTCGAAGTAGTCGCTTGCGAAATACTCGTGCTCGCCCCAGTCGAACCCGAGCCAACGGATATCGTCCTTGATCGCATCGACGTACTCGACATCCTCCCGGTCGGGGTTCGTGTCGTCGAAGCGAAGCGAACAGCGCCCTCCGTATTCACGAGCGATACTGAAATCGAGGTTGATCGCCTTTGCATGCCCGATGTGCAGATAACCGTTCGGCTCCGGAGGAAAGCGTGTCTGCACGCGCCCACCGAATCGGCCGGTCTCGTTATCGTGTACCACCCATTGCCGGATGAAATCGAGTCCGCCGGCCGCACCCTCTCGGTCTGAGTCACCCATTTTCAGATCTCCTGTTGCGCTTCAGTAGAGCGACGATCGTACCACGGAGCGACGCCCCGCTTCAAAGCGACCGTGGCCGCCGGCCACGCCGTTCGACTCAACCCATCCCCGCAGCCGCGAGGGCTACTCGATGCAGAGAAACCGCATGACCGCTCAGGCTATTCGCCGATCGCGGTCACGACGATGCGTCGCGCACCGCTGCGATTGCGGTGCTCGCAGAGATAGATCCCCTGCCAGGTACCCAGATTCAGCCGTCCGCCGGTAATCGGGATCGTCACCGAAGCTCCAACCAACGAAGACTTCACATGGGCGGGCATGTCGTCGGATCCTTCCAGCGTATGCACGTAATACGGTTCGTTCTCGGGTACCAGCCGATCAAAGATCTGGCTGAAGTCGGTACGAACGTCCGGATCCGCGCTCTCGTTCAGCGTCAGCCCGGCCGAAGTATGCTGGATGATGATGTGGCAGATGCCGGTCGTGATCCCGCGAAAGTCCGCTATGTTCCGCGCGATCTCGTCGGTCACCAGATGGAATCCGCGCGATCGCGCCCTGAGCGAGAAGCTCCACTGCTCTGTTTTCATTCGCTCGACTTTCCATTCCTTTCTCGAATCGGTATGCTTTGCTCCATAGCGATATGGATAGCGATGTCATCTTAATCGGAGCCGGACCGATCGGAATAGAGGTCGCGGCGGGGCTGAAAAGTGCCGGAGTCGACTACCTGCACATCGAAGCGGGGCAGCTCGCCGACACGATTACGAAGTGGCCGCGACATGCGCGCTTTTTCAGCTCCCCCGAGCGTTGTGCGATCGCCGGTATACCGGTCCAGACCTACGACCAGGAACAGCTCGTCGGCGAGGTGTATCTCGCCTATCTGCGCAACGTCGTTGAGATATTCGACCTGAGAATCCAGTACCATGAGCGAGCGACTTCGCTTCGCCGCACGAACGACGGATTCGCCGTGGAAACGGTGACCCGGACCGGTGTACGGCGCTACTCCGCACGCTCGGTCGTGCTGGCTACCGGCGACATGAATGCGCCCAACCGTCTCGACATTCCCGGTGAGGATCTCCCGCACGTCAGCCACCGATTCGACGAGCCGCACCGCTACTTTCGGCAGAAGTTGCTGATCGTCGGGGGGAGGAACTCGGCGCTCGAGGCCGCGCTGCGCTGTTTTCGCGCCGGGGCGGATGTCACTCTCAGCTATCGCCGGGCGGCGCTCGACCGGAACCGGACAAACTCCCGGCTACACCTCGAGCTTTCGATTCTCACGGCCAAAGAGTATATCCGTTTCTTCCCGTCCACCGTTCCCGCGGAGATTCGCAACACCTCCGTAGTTCTCGCAAACACCGAAAAGGAGCACGATTTCAGCGAAGTCGATGCCGACTTCGTCCTCCTGCTCACCGGGTTCCGTGGCGACATCTCCCTGCTGAAGGAAGCGGGAGCGGAGTTCGACGGTTCGGTCCCGAGGATCGACATGGACACCATGCAGACGAGTGTTCCCGGCCTTTTCGTCGCCGGTACGGCGATCTCGGGAGACCAGAACGCATACAAGGTGTTCGTTGCCACCGCACACGATCACGCTCCAAAGATCGTCAAGTCGCTGACCGGCCGCGAGGATGCACCGCACGGCACGATCGCCGGCCGTCGCTATCCGTTCTCCATCGACGATATAAGGCCGAAGGATAGTTAAGCGGATCCGCCGACCCGTAACTATCCTTAACCTTTGTGGTTTTCTCCTTGACAGAGTCTTCATAAACTCTTGACAATAGCGAATCCGGGAGAGTCCACAACACATGAGCATAAGAACCAGACACGTATTGCGCCTCCGGTTTTTCGCACTGTGTTTCTTTGCGGCCTGGATCCTTCTCACCCTCTATCCGAACCCGCTTGATCTCGCAAAGAGCGTCTACCGAGTCTTCAATCCACCGATTAACGCCTCTCTCCCTATCGCACTCGAAGAGCATTTCGCTGATCTTACCGAAGCGCCGGCAATAGACCGGAGAGTACAATCGAACTTTCCGTATCAGTACGATTGGGTGACCTACAGCCTTCCCTGGTATTTTCCCACGATCGATGAGGCGTTCGCCAACATGGCCGGGGATTGTAAGACACGCCTCGTCGTCCTCGCCTCGCTACTCGAGTCGCGTGGCATCCCGTATTCGATTGCCGTCTCCCCTACCCACGTGTGGGTCGAATACGAAGGCAAAGTGAGCAATCGCATCGAAAATACGGAAGTCGCACTCTTCACTTCCGCCGGTGATGGCGCGATTGCGCTCCCTGCTCGTTTCGAGTGGCGACGATCGTTCGATAGCTTCTGGACGGCGTTCTGGACCTACATGCCGATCGATCGAAAGCTGACGCTCGTAGCAGGGCTGTTCTTCACGATCGCTCTTCTCTTGCTGGCAGGGGTAAGGCCTGCCGATTCCCGCGGCCGACCGGCCGTCGATGTGCGGACGGCGATCGCACCGGCGCTCTCCGGTTCAGTTATCTGCCGGTTTCAGGCACCTTTCGTCGCTGAGTAGTACGCACCTACCGCAGACCCCAACATGCGGCCGCTTACCATTTCGAACCTCGGCACCCTCGTCCGGAGCATGATATAGTGCCGATATTCCGGGAGGTGATTACGATGAAACAGGAGAGAAGCGCACAGGACAATCGCGAGCTCGAGAGAGTCCGGCAATTGATCCTTGAGGCGAAAGAGAACGCATACCGCGAAACGGACATGGAACCGGAACCGGAGCTTACGCATTCGGTCGATTGGCCGGTAACGTGCACGGTCGGCCCGGGACTCGAAGGCGCCATTGCAGCGGAGACGAAGATCGGATACGTGAATGGAACAAAGGGCTCACTCATCTATCGCGGCTACGATATTTTCGATCTTTGCGCACAGTCGAGCTTCGAGGAGACCTCCTATCTGCTGTTGCACGGTTACCTTCCGAATGAGTCGGAACTTGAGAAGTTCACTAACGTCCTGCGCCGGAAGATGTTCATCCCCCGCACACAGCGACTTCTGCTCAGCTTTCCGATCGAGGAAATGGTTCCGATGTCCGCGCTGCGCCTCGGAACCAATCTCATGCGCCAGAAACAGACTTTTCGCGACAAGGATACCTTGCTCGAAGAAACGAAGGACAGCATCGCCTCCGACGAGGACTCGATCGCGATGGAGACCAGACCGACGGGAGAAAAAGCATCGGTCTATGAGTTCATAAAGCACATCTACGACCGGCCCGAAACTGCCTCTCCCGACCTCATCAGTTCCGAAGAGATCGAGAGCTGCTACAATCTGCTCGGCGGCGTTACGAGTGTCGCCGCTTCTATCGGTCGCATCCGCGACGGGCATCTGCCGCTCGAGCCGCTGCCCGACCTGAGTCTGGCGGGAAATTATCTGTACATGTTGACCGGCCGAAGACCGACTCCGCTCGAAGAGCGGATCATGGATATCTCGCTGATTCTGCACGCCGATCACGGAATGAATGCGAGCACCTTCGCCGCGATGGTCGTCGCATCCACCCTTTCGGATATCTACTTCGCGGTCGGTTCCGGCATCGCCGCTCTGAGCGGCCCCCTGCATGGGGGAGCCAACGTGCAGGTGGTTCAGATGCTCGAGGAAATTGGTGATGCATCGTCGGTATCACAATGGTACAGCAAGGCGACCGAAGAGAAACGGAAGGTTCCGGGATTCGGGCATCGCGTCTACAAGGCGTACGATCCGCGAGCACGCATCCTCGGCCCGCTTGCCGGCATGCTCGCCGAATCCAACAGCTCGATCCAACCGATGTATGAGACCGCGAAGAAGCTCGAAAGCGAAGTCGTCGCATCGCTCGGGGCGAGCAAGAAGATCTTCCCGAACGTCGACTACTACTCAGGTATCGTGTACAAGAGCATGGGTATCGCCGAGCATCTGTACACTACGATCTTCGCGGTTTCGCGGGTCTCGGGGTGGTGCGCACGCGTGATCGAGTACCTGGAGCACAACCGGATTTTCCGGCCGCGGGCGATCTATACCGGTACGCTCAAGGAGGAATACGTTCCAGTCGACCAGCGCGATACAAACGGTTAAGCTGCGGCTGACCTGATCCATAGCGACCCATGTGGCCGCTTACATGCGATAGCACCGCGCTCTACAGCGGCGTTGCCTCCGCGACCATGGTGTTGATGCCGTCGACGAGCTTGCCTACGAATTCCTCCGGATCGTCGATGTCGGCGAGTGGTACCCGGAATCCGACGGCTCCCTGGTGCCCGCCGCCATTCTCGATTCCGAAACGCGAGAGTACGTCTCGCAGATCGATCTCTTTGTAGCGCTTGCTCCGGCGTGCACGACACTGCATAAGCTCGCCACCCTTCGGTCGTCCGGAAAAGACAACCAGGCTGACGTACCCGCTTTCCTCGGCAAGCGTGTCCGCAACGGTTCGAAGCACAGTCGAGAGCGCGTCGTGACCGTAATCTCCCAGGAGCCGGGTATAGTTCTCCTCATCGAGATAGACGTAACCGACCGCATCCCTCTTGCGGCGCATTGCGAAAATCGCATCGAAACACTGCTCTTCCCGCTTCGATAGCTTCTGCAACTCGCCGAACAGTTGCTCTACGCTTGCGTAGTTGTACCCGCGGCGGGTCGTCTTCTCGTTGAGCAGACTCCCGAAAACCTCGGTGAACGCATAATACATTCGTCGCTCTTTGCGGTCTTGAAGGAACTTGCCCATTTGCGTGTCACCGACGATTCCGGTGAGAATCGAGAGCACCAGGTTACGTGTGAATACCTCCGGCAACTGTCGTTCGTCGATGAAATCGCGCTTGTGTGTCAACTTGTATGCAATGATACCGACCAGCTCGCTCGAGCTCGTCGCACGATCGACGAGCGCGTACGCCCGGTCGGCGTGGTACTGGCTGTCGCTCTCGAGATGATGGTCGACCTCGATTACCAACTCGTCCCGCGCTTCGATCGCCTTCCGAATTCCTTCGCAACGCGCCAGCAGGTCGGGTTTCGCCGTGTCACACACAACGATCGTATCGTAGTCCGGAATGTCCGAGAGAGCGTAGGCAACATCGATCGCGTTGTACTTGCAGATTCTCAACAGATATTCGAAGTTGTCATGGACCGGTCCCTCGAGAAGCAGAGTTGCCGCCTTCGCGAACTTCTTCGCCAGGAGCGCGAATCCGACCATCGACGAGAGGCAGTCCTCGTCGGGGGCAGTGTGACCGACTATGAGAAACGACAGTCTCTCGTCGAGGGCGGCGATGATGCGATCGACCACTCGGTTTCGCTCAGCGATCGTCTCCATCGGCTCCTTCATGCACCTGCTCCTTGGACTCTCGCCTTCCCGTTCTCGGGTGCGAATATATCGGCCCTGTTTCGTCCCCCCTCCTTCGCCTGATAGAGCGCGTGATCGGCGTTATCGCTGAGTTCCTTAGCCGTGTTTCCGTGAAGCGGGAATACCGCTACTCCCACGCTCGTTGTCGCCGTATCGATCGTTCCGCCCTGTTTCGCCAGCGTATCAACGGTGCGAACCTCCTCGACAAGTCTGCTCGCGATAGCATGCGCGGTTTCAACATCGGTATCGGGAAGCAGCACGGTGAACTCGTCGCCTCCGTAACGCGCAGCATAATCTGTTTCCCGAAATACACGACGGATCACCGGCACGATCTCTTTGATCACTTCATCGCCGACCTGCTGTCCGTAGGCATCGTTGATAGCATGGAAATGGTCGAGATCGAACATCATAACTGCCAGTGATGTCCGGGTCGCTCTCGCATCGGCGATCCGCTCCTCGATCGCTTCATCGAGATAGCGCCTGTTGTACAGGCCGGTGAACTCATCGGTGATCGCCCGTTTTCGTGCTCCCTCTCCCCACTGGACCATATCGGACAGGAAGTTACTCGAGCTGCGAAGACGCTCGGTGGTAACGTTGAGCATGCGGTACATGATCTTGATCGCACACCTCGGTTGGTCACGGACGAGGAAATCGAAGTCGCCTACGGTCAAGGTATAGAACGACGTCGGTTCGGTTGTCGTGCACGTCGCCGAGCGGGGGGAATTGTCAAAGAGGGTCATCTCGCCCAAACACTCTCCCGCCCCGAATGACGCGACCTCGAATTCGTCGCCGTTGGCGACACTGACGGTTATCGCGACGCGCCCCGAACGGACGATGTACAAACGGTCGCCCGGGTCACCTTCGCGGAAGAGCACCTCGTCCGCACCGGCTTCGACCGGCGAGAGCACCTGCTCAACGGATCGGAGATCCTCCTCCTCCAGCGTCGAAAAGATACCGACCTGTTTCAGAAACGATCGTGTCTCGCTACTCATGACTCCACCTGATCAGCACTGAGAGTCTGGTTGAAACCGCGGTCGCGCGCGATAAAGAGAATCTCGTGGCTCTTCGTCACGAGATCCCCTGCGTCCGTGGCATTGTCCGGGTAGATTGCGACGCCGGCACTGAAGGTGAGCTCGACACTATTCGTCCCGACGATCGACTCCAGATCGAGGTGGCCCAACTTGCGGCGCAACTCTTCGGCGAGTTCGACGGCACGGTCGTGTCCGGTATTCGACAGAATGACCGCCATTTCGTTGCCGCGGAAGCGTATCGATGGGTTTTCTCCAGCCCATGTTCGAACGGTTGCCGCCAAGAGACGCAACGTCGCGTCGCCGGCATCATGGCCGTACGTATCATTGATGATCTTGAAATTGTCAGGTTTCACCATGACCACGGCGAGAGGGCTGTTCTCCTCGTTAAGAAGTGTCGGCAGGTGCTCGTCGAGATAGTTGCGATTCAGCAATCCGGTCAGTTTGTCACCGAATACCTGCCGGCGTAACTGGTTCACCCAAGGGGAGTTTTCCGAAATCAGCTTATTTGTCTCGCGGATTCGGTTCGCAATCGCGTTGATCAGTTTCTGCAGTAGTCGCGCCGAGACGTTGGGCTCTCTCTCGAGCACCTCCTCAAGCGTTACCCCGGTGCGTGGAAATCGCAACAACTCGCTATACTTCTCCGCCCGAGCGGTTGCGGTACGTGGGGCGGCATGCAGGACATCAATCTCACCGAAGCACTCGCCTTCGATATACTCGGCGATGTCCACCTGCTCTCGCTCGCCCTGGGTTTGTGAAATGAGAATACTTCCGGATTTCACCACATACAGCGAGTCGCCTCTTTCACCTGCTTCAAACAGATACTGCTCAGGTTCGACCTCGACAACCTCGCTGTAGTCGGCGATTACTTCGAGCTCACCGGCATCCAACGCGGAGAACATCTCGACGTTCTTCAGCAGGTCGCGCTTCTCGGCGACCTCTCCTGCCATCGTCTTCATATTGGATGAATAACGTAGCACAGGTGCAGAGTCCGGTCCAATCTATTATCGGATAATCTATCGTTGCGAGTCGCTCACCGGATGAACAAGAACACGTGGCCGTCGATACTCATCGTAACGGCGCTTGCGCGCCTCCGGCAGGTTGGAGAGCGAGCCGTGTACGAATCCGAGCTTCTCGAACCAGTCCGAAGCCGCGGTCGTCAGCGCGACCACCGAACGCAGGTCTCGTGAACGGGCCCGGTAGAGTTGATACTGAACAAGTTTCTCACCGATACCGAGCTGCGAAAACCGCTTATCGACGGCGAGTGCGGCAATCTCACCTGTCCTGTCACCGAGATCGTGAAGTGCGCAGCACGCCCTGACCGTGCCGTCTACCTCGCTCACCGCGTAGTCGGGCAATCGGGCGCGTATCTCGTCCGCAGTGCGAGGCAGCAGCTGACCCCGCTCGACAAACGGACGCATGAGGCGAAGTACGTCGGCGATATCATCGGCGTGCATCGGGCGCACGCTCTCGTATTCGTTCGCGTGAACCATCAAACCGGCGCCGAGATTCGAGAAGATTTCTCGCAACAACACCCCGTCGGTGCGCCCGTCCACGATATGCACTCGACTGACACCGGCGCGACATGCGGAGATCGCATGATTGAGTCGACCGATCCACCGCACCGTCTCTTCGTCTTCGCGTGGTGCGGCTCTCGCGAGCTCACTCATCCGCTCGGCCTGATCGATGGTAAGTCTGCTGATCCTCCCGCTTTCCTCGGTCGATACATCGTCGGGAACGGCAATCGACGAAGGAGGCCGACATGTACCGGAAGTGACGAAAAAGAGTTTCTCGGCACCGATCGCACGGGCGACGGCCACTCCCAACTCATCAGAGGAAACATTGTATGGATTGCCCGTCGCACTCCAACCGATGCACGGGAAAATCGGAACGACATCGGTTGAGAGCAGTTTCTCAACCACCTGCCGGTGCACCCTTTCGACGACTCCGGTGTGTCCGAAGTCCACCCCCGCGTCGACGCCGACACCACGAGCGCGCACCCAATTCCCGACGGCTGCGTGGACGTTGGTCGCCGACAGCTGCGTCATAATACGATTAGCCACGTCGAAGGCGGCCATCTGAATGAGAGCGATCGCGTCGGTCGGAGAAACACGCCGGCCGTTAACACGGTCGATCGGCATCTCGTAATGCTCGAGAACCTCATCTATGCGACGCGCCGCCCCCGGCACGATCAGGACACGGATACCTGCGCGCCTGAGAACCGCGAGATCTGCTATGAGCCCGGGTGTCTCATCACCGTCGAGCAATCCGCTGTCGAGTTTCACCACGAAACTCATCCCGCGGAAGCGCTCTGCGTACACGAAAACTTCCCTGATAGTGTCGAGATGATCGCGGCTCAGATCGGACTCAATCAAGAAACTCTCCCTATCGGAAGCATAACACAATTCAGGTACTCATTCGTCAGGTGCTCACGCGCTCTCTTGGATCGTAGAAGAGCTTCTCGATACGTTCGAAAACCCAGTCGACGGCGAGTGCGATTCCCGCCGCCGTAATCGCACCTGTAAGCACAAAAGCGGTATTGTTCCGTACGAGACCGGCGATAATGACCGTTCCGAGGCCACCGGCGCCGATGGTCGACCCTATAGTCGCCGTACCAATGTTGATGATGACCGAGGTGCGAATGCCGGCGACGATTACCCGTGCCGAAAGCGGTAACTCCGTTCGGAACAACACCTGACTCGGAGTCATTCCTTGCCCGACGCTCGCTTCCACGATCCGGGAGTCGACCGACTCGATTCCGCTGATCGTGTTGTTAATCACCGGAAGTAGCCCGAACACGAAGAGTGCGGCGACGGTCGGGCGAAACCCGAATCCGAGAACAGGAAACGCGAGGGCAAGGACAGCGGCGGGTGGAAAGGTCTGAGCGAAGCTCGATAGATCGCGTGCCGGCGGGAGGAAATCGCGTCCGGCACGGCGCGTCACGGCAACTCCGATAAGCAGACCGACCACTGTGGCCGCCATACTGGAAATCGTTACCATCTGCATGTGTTGCACCACCAACGTCGGCAGGGTGACGCGCTGGTAGATGAGCTCCCGCTGCAGAGGGAAGAGCACACGCAGTACACCGAGACGGAACTCGAGCACATATACAAACAGTAACAGCAGAACCAGCACCGTAAGCTGCGTTATCTTGCGCACCGAGGTCGCCGTCATACGATTCTCCGAGGAGTTGCTGCGTAGATCTCCTTCATCGTGATGCGACCGACAAGATGTCCGTGCCCATCTACAACCGGAGTTTCCGCCAGTTCGGTATTCAGTATCTCCGCGAGTGCGTCGCGTAACGTACTGCTGTGAGATACTGAACCGACCAGAGCATCATCCATTATCTCCCCCGCTGTCGCTCCCGCCGCATCCCCGTTTCGCCGTGCCGCCCCAAGCAGGTGCTGCCGGCCGTCGGTAACATATACGACTTCGAAGTCGCGGAAGCTGCTCCAATCAACACGCGATTCGCGATCCACCGACGGGGCATCAATCATGTAGTCACCGACACTGAATCGCGCGAGACGCTTCAGCGCGCGGTCATCGCCGACGAAGTCGCGCACGAAGTCATTCGCCGGACCGCCGAGGATCTCCTCGGGCGCCCCTGTCTGAACCACATTGCCGTCACGCATAAGCACAATACGATCGGCAACACGTACCGCCTCGTCAAGATCATGGGTAACGAATATTACTGTCTTCCGAAGCTGACGCTGAATCGAAATGAACTCCTGCTGGAGTGTCTCACGGTTCAAAGGATCTACGGCACCGAACGGTTCATCCATCAGCAGGATGGGGGGATCTGCGGCGAGTGCCCGGGCGACCCCCACCCGTTGTGCTTCGCCCCCGGAGAGTTGAATCGGGTATTTATGCCGGTACTCATCCGGCGAGAGCCCGATGAGCTCGAGTAACTCGGAGGCACGGTGCGTCCGTTCGCGTTTGCTGTGTCCGAGAAGCTTGGGAACGATCCCGATGTTCTCCTCTACGGTCATGTGAGGCAGCAGACCGACGCTCTGGATAACATAACCGATACCTCTGCGCAGCATTTGCGGAGCAAACTCACGTACCGGCGTGCCGTCAACGCGAACGTAGCCGTCGTTTGGTTCGAGCAGTCTATTAACGAGTTTGAGACTCGTCGATTTGCCGCATCCCGACGGGCCGATAAGAACGCTCACCGTACCGTCCGGTACCGTGAAAGAGACGTCATTGAGCGCGACGGTGCTCCCGTAGTATTTCGACACGTGCTCGAATTCGATCATCCTGCACCTCGTTTCGGCCCCGGAACCGCCGCGTCGGAAATCAGCTGGAATATGCGGTCGGCGAGCAATGCCAGCATCACGATCGGAATTACACCCATTACTATGAGATCGGGTGCCGCTTGTCCCAACCCCTGAAAAACGAAGTTTCCCAGCCCACCGGCTCCAATGAGCGCCGCGACGGTCGTGTTGCCGATCGTCTGTACCATCGAGACACGAACGCCGGCGAGTATTATCGGAAGCGCGATCGGAACCTCGACCTGCCACATCAACTGACGCCGGGTCATTCCCATACCGGTGCCGGCGTGAATCACCGCCGGATCCATGACGGACAGACTCGTATACGTGTTTCGCACGATCGGAAGAAGGGCGTAAAGGAAGAGAGCGAGTAAAGCGGGTGTATTGCCGACCCCGCGGATGCCTAACTCACGCAGTACCGGATAGCGCTGGGAAATGAGCGCGAGAGGAGCAATCATCAGGCCGAAGAGCGCGAGACTCGGGATCGTCTGAACTCCGTTGACCAGAGTGAAGAGTGGACGTTCAAGACTCCGTATCCTGTACGCGAGGATTCCGATGGGCACTCCGACAGCAACTGCGGTACCAACGGCGCCCGCCGCGATTCCGATATGTGCCGTCAGTTCGCGAACGAACCTGTCCGCGCGTGTATGGTACTCCCGCACGAACGCGAGATCATCGATGACTCCGCCGGAAAAGAGCACCGTGAGAATCGCGACGAAGAGGAGCGGGACGAAGCTTCTCAACCCGACCGAAGTGCTTTGCTTCAGCGAATGGGTCACAATGATGAGAATCGCCAGTAGAACTATCCAGAAGCCGGAGGACGGACTCACACGGCCACGGTCGAATCCATACTCCGCGAGGAGCTCCGATCCCCCGATGCCGGAACCGGCCCACAGTAGTGCGAAAAGGCACAGCGCAGCGAATACCACCGACGCGCTTCGGCCCCACCGCCGTGCTACCGGTAGGGTCGCAAGCAAAGCAACGGCGACCACAAGGGCAAGCGCGGAGAAAAACATCGGCAGCGATAAGTCAACGAACGAGACGGCAAATCCGGCATCAAGTCTGTGCTCCTTGACAACGAATACCGGAAGCAGGAGACCAACCCCTCCGACAAATGCGCCGGAGAGGATGACCCTATCCACCACTGACCCTTCGTGGTCGATCATGGATGTACTTGTTCTAGTTCAGAAATCCGTTCGATTCCAGCCACTCTCGGGCTACATCCGCGGCCGCTTCGCCGTCCACCGCAATTCGTGCGTTCAGCTCCTGAAGCGTCTCAAGCGAAAGTTGCGAGAATAGCGGCGCGAGGACTTCCTCGATCTCCGGATACTCCTCATGCACGCTACGTCGCAGGAGCGGCGCCGGTTCGTACACCGGCTGAACCCCGAGCGTATCCTCGAGCACGCTTAAGCCGAGTGCCGCGAGTTCTCCGTCGGTTCCGTACGCCATCGCAAGGTTAACACCGTCGGTCTGCTGCGATGCCGCCTGAATTGTCATTGCCGTATTCCCACCGGAGAAAACGAGAAGGTCGGCGTCGTCGAACTCGAAACCGTATGCATCCTGAAAAGCGGGCAGAACGTCAGGTCTCGTGACGAACTCTTCGCTCGCAGCGAGCTTCGCTGTTCCACCTGCGTTCATATAATCGGCGAGATCCTCGAGCGTTCGCAACCCCTCGCTATCGGCGAGATCGCTCCGAACGGCGATCGCCCACGTGTTATTCGCCGAAGCGGGTGAGAGCCATACGAGATCGTTCTCCTCCAGATCGAGCTCTCGAACGCGTTCGTACGCCTGTTCGGCGTTACTCCACGCGTCCGATTCGGTGTCGTCGAAGAAAAACGCTCCATTCCCCGTGTACTCCGGATAGATGTCGATTTCGCCGCTTATGATCGCTTGTCTGATGACATCGGTAGGCCCGAACTCGGTATTGTCGACTACTTCGAAACCGTCGGCTTCGAGTAGCATTACGATCATATTACCGAGGAGAGCGCCTTCGGTATCGATTTTCGACGCGACGGTAATCGGTCCCTT
>PUOG01000271.1 GCA_003552745.1 Spirochaetaceae bacterium | reverse complement strand
TGCTCTCGACCGCCTGCAAGAGCATTCCGTCGGTGTCTCGCGGGAGGTTGAACGAGCTGCGCGCCTCCTCACTGGCGACATCGATTCGGAGTCCCGGCCACAGATTTGCCTGTGCGCTCGCAACTATCTCCTCTTCCTCGCGGCGACCGATAGTCACGGTGAGTTCGATACGCTCGCCATCCCTCAGCACCGAAAAGGTGGCCTCTTCGCCGACGATCAGGTCACCCACGAAAAGCGTCAGCTCCTCCGGACCGCGGACGGTTCCTCCGTTCACTTCGAGTACAAAGTCGCCGGGACGAATCCCGTACTCCCAGGCGGGACTGTCGATAAACACGTTGTGCACCATCGCTCCTCGATTCAGCGGCGCACCGAGCTCCTCCCGTACGCGTCGAGGTGTCTCAGGAATACTGACCCCAAGCCAGCCGTACTCCACCTCGCCCATTTCGATAAACTGATCGATGGCGCGTTTCGCGTTGTTGATCGGTATGGAAAAACCGAGTCCCACGCTTCCACCGGTCTGTGTGGTAATCCATGTATTGATGCCGACCACTTCACCGGCGAGATTCACCAATGGGCCTCCGGAGTTCCCCCGGTTGATAGCGGCATCCGTCTGGATGAAATCGCTGATGTTTCCCGCAGGTCCTCCCATTCGGCCGAGGGCACTCACGATCCCCGCGGTGACCGTGCTCTGAAAGCCGAACGGACTCCCTACCGCCATGACCCAGTCGCCGACCTCCAGCTCCGAAGAGTCGCCCAGGTCTGCGAGCGGAAGTTCCTCGGAGCTCTGAAACTGCAAGAGCGCGATGTCTCGCCTGCTGTCGGTCCCGACAACCTCCGCTTCATACTCGGTGAGATCGTCGAGAGTAAGGGTGATGTCCCCGGACCGGCCGAGAACATGATCGTTTGTCAGAACGTAGTAGGTCTCTCCGTCTCTCCGAACCATCACCCCGCTTCCGATTCCAGGCGGTTGCCGGTCGGGTACATCGCCGTCAGGATCGCCGAAGAAAAAATCGTACCACGGCCTTTCGCCGTTCAACTCCTCCCTGTCGTCTTCGGTGACTTCAATCTGGACAACAGAAGGAATCGTCGAAGCGGCGACCTCCCGGAACGTCGACTGCAACTGCTGCGGCGTCGCCCGATCTCCGACATCGTCCCGCGCTTCCACGCGGCCGGCAGGCTCTACACCGGAGGCACAGCTGAACAGCAAGACCGAAAGAAAGAATCCAACGATTCCACCGGTCATAACGAGGTTGAGGAGAAAAAAACGGCGCGAGAAAAAAAGTTTACGACTTCTCATACATTCATTCCTGACTATGGATTTTCACAATATACAAAATTCATAGTCGCCTCAGCCATACGTTTACGACAGCTCAAGGCCGAAGCGTGAGCACCTCGGTGCGATCCGGCAGCACGACAATCGTGTGTTCGAAATGGACCGAAACCGATCCGTCGGCGGTAACCACGGTCCAGTCGTCATCGAGCACCTCCACTTCGTCGTCGCCCAGGTTCACCATCGGCTCTATAGCCAGCACCATTCCCGGTTTCAATCGCGGATTCGGTCCGCGCCCAACGTAGTTCGGTATTTGCGGATCTTCGTGCAGGCTCAGGCCGAGTCCGTGCCCACAGTATGGTCGCACTATTCCATACCCGTGTTTCTTGTTGTGCTCGTAGATCACGCGTGAGATGTCCTTGACCCGATTGCCCGCTACGGCAGCCTGAATCCCTTTCTCGAGGCTTTCCTCGGCAACCTGCATGAGAGTCGATATATCGCCGTTCACCGATCCAACCGTTACAGTCAGCGCCGAATCGCTGAAGTATCCGTCGAGTTCCACACCGCAATCGATACTGACGACATCGCCTTCTACAAGCGGCGTATCATCGGGAATTCCGTGGATAACGGCATCGTTCAACGATAGACAGATCGACGCCGGGAAGCCTTGGTACCCGAGAAACGCGGGGCGTCCACGATTCGACTCGATGTGTTTGCGCGCTTCGGCGTCGATCTTACGAGGTATCGCTCCGGGCTTTATGAGTTCGCGACAGATACTGAGCGTTTCTCCCAACAGTCGGCCCGACCTACGTATCCCGTCGACCTGGTGTTCATTCTTGAGCGTGATATGGCTCTTCTCGAATAACATTCTATCGGTTCTCCCCAATGGAGCGGGTGAGCATTCGCGCACGGGCCGACCCCGGATCGTGCTCGACCGCCAATTCGGCATAAGACCGCGCCGTTGAAGGCTGACGGCGAACCAGTGCGGTCTCCGCCGATCGGAGATAGATTTCCGCGAGCACTTCTCTGCCGATTCCCTCATGTTCGGCGGCCTCGAGAGCACGATCCCACGCATTCGCCGCGTCACCGAATCGATCACGCGAGAATAGCAGCAAACCGTAGTTATATTCATCGTACCACGATCGGCTGCGACGCTGCTCAAGAATATCGATAGCATCGTCAACTCGGCCGCCGGAGAACGCGTCGATAGCGAGTGCACTACGACGCCAGACCGCCCGCGAACCCACCTCCGAAGCCAGGATGAGAGAAAGACCTTCGCGATCACCCGAACGAACCGCCACCGCTGCGAGGTGGCCCGCAATTGCCTCCGATTCGGGATATGCGCTCAAGAGCTCCCATCTCGCGCTCCTTCGTCGTTCGCTCGAGAAGGCGGGGTCGGTCTCAACCAGAGCGAGAGCGATCCGCGCGTCTACCGTATCTCTCTCGGCATGCGTTTCAGCCAGCACGGAATGTGCACGCTCCGTTTCACCCTTCCCGCGATACACGGCTGCCAGGTCGAGAGCGATCGTGCTTTCATACGGAAAGACATCGCGCCCTTCCTGCAACCATCGAATCCGCTCATCGCGATCGTCGCTCATTCGCGCGAGCGCGAGATACGGGACCCGGGATGCACTCGGTTCGGAATCGATGGCATCCTTCAACAGCAACGCGCGAGCCTCCGCATCGCCGGCTTCCATAGAGAGATCAGCACGCGTCAGGAGGATATGAGGCGCTGTTTGAAGCTCCCCGGGGACATATTCGAGCCAACGCTCGGCCGCATCGTGGTCACCTTCCTCGACAAGGAACACGAACATGCCCTGCGAAAAATCCTCGTCCAGCGGCAACCGCTCGGAGATCTCTCGTGCCGTTGCTCTATCGCCGTCTCGGAGCGCGTAGATCATCGCGTTGTAGCCGAATGCCGGGTTATCGATTGCCTGCCAGGCACGCTGTAGCGTTTGTGACGTCGGATTGTGGACGGCAGAGACCATGAGTCCAACCGGCGAATCGCCTTTCGGAGGCTCACCTATGCCCGATCGCAGCCACGCTTCCGCCTTCACCCCCACATACTCACCGTTTGGTAACTCCGCCGCGACGTCCACTGCAGTAGCAGGATCGCCAGCATCGAGCTCGGAAATCGAATAAATCGCGCGCAGTCGGTCACTTTCGTTGTGTCGCTCGAAGGCAATCCTGGCTGTGTCCCGGAAGAGTTGCTCCGCCTCACCATCGGTCTCGACAACCCACGCCAGACGCAAGAAAGCCGGCCAATCGTCCGCTTCGATCCTCACGCGATCGCTTGCCAACCGGATCGCATCCGCGGCATCCGACCATCTCTCTTCCGCCACGAGTCTCTGGATTCTTGCACGAGTGCGAGTTACCTCAAGACTCACTCGTCGCTCGTGGATCGCATTGCGAATCAGTACGGCCGTAACCGCAGAAAGCGAGACCGCAATGCAAAGCACAATGACGCCGGTCGTCCGCCTCTGCATTACGCCCCCGCCGCGGCGTGAGTCCGACGAATCCCATCAAGCACTCCGTTCACAAACCGATACGACTCGCTCGAGCCGAACTCTCGCGCAAGGGTTACCGCTTCGTCGATCGTGACCGTCACCGGTATTGAATCAACATAGACCAGCGAATATGCACTCAGTCGAAGGATCGATAGGTCAACCTTCGTTATTCGGGAGAAATCCCAATGATCGAGCTGCCCTCGAATCCGCTCATCTATTGCATCGAGGTTTTCGATGGTTCCGGCCACCAAAAGGCGCGCGAAATCGAGCGCTTCGCGCTTTCTCGCCTCACTTGTATCTTCTTCCGGTGTATCTTCTTCCGGCGATGCGTCAAGCCACGCGAACTGCAGAAGCTCCTCGAGCGGTGCATGTGTGTATTCGTAGGCATACAGGGCCTGAAATGCAAGAACCCGACCCTGTCTGCGTGCACCCATAACGCTTACCAGTCGAGATTCGACTCGGTAACCTCGATCTCCGCCTCGTCACGAAGTTGAGAGAGTACCGACTCGGTAGCCTCTTGAAACTCCTGTTGAAGGCGCTGGTTCATTATATACTCGCGGATATTCTGACGAACGGTTATATCTTGCCCCGGCAACAGCTTATCGTCTAGCTCCAGAAAGCGTCGATCCCGCTTATCGGTAATTCGAACAATGTGTGCACCGACGTTGGACTCGAGCACTCCCACAACGTCGTCCATACCCAGATCGAAAAGCGAGTCAACGAAAGAGCTGCCGAGTTGCTGACGTAGCTGCCGATCGTTTTGTGGAAGGTAACCGAAGTCCGAGCTCCCAAGCGCCGACTCAGACGCAGCTCGATCATACGCTTCACTGAACGACCGGTCACCGGCTTCGACTTCTTCCCATAGCTCTTTCAGCCGTGACATGGCTTCACTGCGGTCATTCTCGTCCAGCTCCCGCGTATCCACATAGATGTGGCTGAAGCGCACCATCGACGGATTGATGAACTCGGTCACGTTTTCGTTGTAGACTTCGCGGATTTCCGACTCGCTCGGCTCCTCGATTCGCTCGAATCGCGATCGCTCGGCTTCCTGGATATATCGCTGCTGCAGAAGCTGCTTGCGGAGTTCGTCCCGATAATCGTCGTAAGACATACCGAGCTGCTGTTCGACCGCAAGGCGAAACTGCTCTTCACCGACCTGCGCTCCAAGCGACATGCGCTCTTGAGCAATCTGCTGATCGAGCTCATCATCGGAGACCGAGATTCCATCCCGTTCGGCGGCCTGTTCGATCAGCTCTTCGTTTATCATGATCTCGAGGACCTCGCGCCGCTGCTCAGAAGAGAGCGACCCTCCTGCCTGACGTTCATACAGTTCCACCTGCGAGCGCAACGCCCGCTGTCCGATATTCGCGGTACGGGTCAGGCGAACGCGCGCCACCGACCGATCAAGGACCTGGGAGCCGAGCTCTCCGATCGGTAACACGAGGAGGATTGCGAGAAAACCGTACAGCACGATTGCGGGACGACCTAAGATGTTCATCATGAGGAAGATAGCACATCTTCACCGAGATTATCTACAGCCGACCGAGCAAATTATCAGTCGCGCTCGCAGTACCCGATCTTCTGTTTCAGCTTCTTGATACCGGTCATTTTGTCGTCGAGCTGCAACGCGCGTCGAAGATAGCTGATCGCCCGCTCATACTCGCAACGGTCGGAGTATATCTCGGCAGCCTTCTTCAGAAAGAAAGCGGTATCTTTGCGCGAGAAATCGAACGCGATGAGCTCCTCGAGACACGCAAGGACCGTGTCCGGCGACTCCTGCTCGATCATCTTGAAACAGGTGATCGTCTTGAGTTTCTCGGTAACTTCCTCGAGGAAATGGCGAAAATACGGTCGCTCACTCTCACAGACCACGAGGCGTCGCAGCAGCCGATACGCCTCGAGAAAGTCGGACCGCTCCTCGTACTCCTCAGCGAGCAGGAAGGTGCAGTCCATGTAGTCTTCGCGGTCGAGATGGTCGCACAGGTCGAAATCGTCGTATTCATTCAACCGCGAAAACAGTTCTACAGCATCATCCTCACGACTATGGAGAAGATCGAAGAAGATGAGCTTGCTCTGGCTTTTTAGGTTCGTCTTTTGTGCTTTCAAGAACTCACGATAATCGAATCGGAATTTTCTATGTACGATATAGTGAGTTCGATCGTATAGCGCCCTGCGAGAGGGATTGCCGAGCGTCTCGTATGCCTTGAGGATAGACCGCATCCGTTCGAGTGTTCGTTCGCCCTTATCAGCCGAGACATCTGGATGCAGCTCCTTAGCCTTCTTTCGAAACGCCCGCTTTATATCCTCCTGCGAACAATCCGCCTCAACATCGAGTATGTCATAGTATGTTGTCGCAGTCGCCATCGATCCATCACTATCTTATCAATGCCGTCAGTATAGAAGCCAGTTTGGCTCCCGTCAACGTAAATGTTCACTATCCAGCTGCGATACGCTCTATCCGATATGCAAACGCCGCCCGATCTCTTGCCCCTCTCCGGCGCTTCGGAGCACCTCCGAGTACTTCAGGAACATACCTTCGCCCTCCATCTGTTTCATAAGACGGCTGAGGCTCTTCCCCGAGAACGGACCTCGTTTAGCGACGAACGCGAAGCAGCGCTTTCCGGCAACGATCCCCGATGAGCTCAGGTATCGCCCGATTTGCTGCGGTACCTTGCCGGAGAAAAATGAGAGAGCTTCCGTTCCGAGGCAAATATACTCGAATATGGTCAGTTTTCGGTCATCGTCACGAGACACGTCGATAATCGAAACCTGGTGTCCCTGAGACTCGATTCCGGCTGCAATTCCCTGCGAAATCGCTTTGAGTCGTTCCGGGTTCCCAACCGGGTAATAGAGGACCGCTACCCGCATGGCGCCACGTTACTCGACGCCTTCAAGCTCGCCGTCCTCCGGAGGCACGAGCTCACCATCCACGTCGAGCTCCGGCAACTCGATTTCCTCATCCTCGGCAGGGGATACCTCGTCCGGATCTACGCGCCACCATTCGACCCGGGCTCCCTCTCCTCGAAGCTGAGCCGCAGCTTCCTCGAGGTCACCGCCTTCCCCCCGGTTAAACCAGGCGAGTCCGAATGCGGTAAGCATGAACACCGCACCGAGAATCGATGTGGTCTTAGTCAGGATATTCCCCTTTCGATTGCCGATCTGCGACGATCCTCCGCCCCCGCCGAATATTCCACCTAGCCCTTCACTGCCTTCGTCCTGAATCAGAACGAGCGCCATCAGCAGCAACGCCGTTACGACGAATACCACGAGGAGCAGAATGCTAATAGGTCCCATATTCCAATACCTGCCAATAACGTGTTGTTCGAGCCTTCGTCAGGCGCCGGCACGCGCAATCGGAACGAACGATTCGGGCTTGAGCGATGCTCCCCCGACGAGCGCACCGTCGATATTGGGTCGCTCCAGGAGTCCGATTACGTTCTCCGGTTTCACCGAACCACCGTACTGAATGCATAGCGCTTCGGCAACCGAATCGGAGTACGCATTCGCCATGCGCTCTCGAATCATTGCCTGAACAGCGTCGGCATCCTCCGGAGTTGCAGTTCGTCCGGTACCGATAGCCCAGACGGGCTCGTACGCTATTGTAACCGAAACCAGGTCCCTTTCGTCCACACCATAAAGACCAGATTTCAGCTGACCGGCAACGACCTCGTTAACCTGTCCCGCATCTCTCTCCTCCAGCGTTTCGCCCACGCAGAGGATCACCTCCAGGGAGTGCTCGAGAGCGAGTCTTACCTTGCGATTAATGAGCTCGTCGCTCTCACCATAGACATGCCGCCGTTCGGAGTGTCCGAGGATTACCACCGACACACCCACATCACGCAGCATAATTGCTGATATCTCTCCGGTGTGTGCGCCGCTTTCTTCCGGCGCCATATTCTGGGCTCCGAGTTCTATGTTCGTGCCGGAAACAACTTCGGAGACCGCGGACAGGGCGGTAAACGGGGGAGCGATCATGAGCTTGTTCGTGTTCCCCTCGAGCTCAGAAACGAGCGTTTGCGCCAGCTCTCGAGCTTCGCCGATCGTCTTGTGCATCTTCCAGTTGCCTGCGAAGTACGGTGTTCTCATGCTATGCATTCCTTTGCGTTTGTTGCTTCGCGACTAGTCGCGCTCGAGAATCGCGATTCCGGGCAGAGTCTTCCCTTCGAGAAACTCGAGGCTCGCTCCACCGCCGGTCGAAACGTGGTCCATGCGATCGGCGAGACCGAACTTGTTCGCAGCAGCCACCGAATCACCACCGCCGACAACGGTCATACCCGAACACTCAGCAACCAGTTTCGCGGTTGCCAGCGTACCCCCGGCAAACTTGTCGAACTCGAACACTCCCATCGGTCCGTTCCAGACGAGATTCTTCGCTCCGACGATGACGTCGTGCAACGTTTCTATCGTCTTGGGCCCGATGTCCATGCCGATCTTGCCCTCAGGGATATCGATTCCATCCACCGTCTCCGGCTCCGCCTCTTCGGAGAACTCGCCCGCTACGAGATGATCGACCGGAAGTAGGAGCTGTACACCAAGACGATCGGCCTCCTGCATGAGCTCGGAGGCGGTATCGAGATACTCCTCCTCCACGAGACTGTTCCCAATACCGTGTCCTTTCGCTTTCAGGAAGGTGTAGCACATTCCTCCGCCGATGATCAGTGAAGTGCACTTCGGCATGAGAGTCTTGAGCACATCGATCTTCGTGGATACCTTCGCGCCGCCGATTATCGCGACGAACGGTTTGTCCGGATTCTTGAGCAGGTGCTCGAAGAACGACACCTCTTTCTCGATGAGAAAGCCGGCGACGCCCGGGAGAAGACGTGCTACGCCTTCAGTCGATGCGTGGGCACGGTGTGCGCTTCCAAACGCATCGTTCACATATACGTCGCCATGTGCTGCGAGCTTTTGAGAGAATGCTTCGTCATTCTTCGTTTCCTCCGGGTGAAACCTCGTATTCTCGAGCAGAATGATCCCACCCGGTTCCAGTGCTGCAGTGAGCTTCTCTGTCTCCTCGCCGACACAATCCGGCGCCATCGTGACCTCACGGCCGATGAGCTCGGAAAGCCTTTTCGCAACAGGAGCGAGAGAGTACTTGTCATCGCGTTCGCCCTTCGGTCTGCCGAGATGGCTCATGAGCACGAGCCGCGAGCCGCTCTGTTCGAGAATGTAGTTCAGGGTCGGGAGCGCGCCCCGAATTCGCGTATCATCGGTTACCGTTCCGTCCTTGATCGGAACGTTGAAGTCTACCCGTACAAGCACGCGCTTATCGGTTAAATCGATATCTTTCAATGTTTTAACGGCCATAGGACTCCCTCCTGCAAGAGGCTCGGTTACGAGCGTTCACACGACGCCCGCCGGGAAGATGGACGCCGTGGAAACGTATGCTGGAATACCAGTTGTCGACCCGTCAGTCGATCCGTCGTCAGTCGACCAGACGCTTGGCGAGATCGACAACACGCACGGAATAACCCCATTCGTTGTCGTACCAGCTGAAGACTTTGACCATGTTGCCGGTGAGGCTCATGGTGCTCTGCGCATCGATGATCGACGAGTGCGGATTACCGATGACGTCACGCGAGACAATCGGATCCTCGACGTACTCCATGATACCTTTCATCGGACCGGCGGCGGCCTTCTTAAACTCAGCGTTTACCTCCTCCGCGGTGGCATCGCGATCGAGCACCGCAACGAGATCGGTGATCGAGCCGCTCGAAACGGGTACGCGCAAGGCGATGCCGTCGAGCTTGCCGTTCAGGCTCGGTATGACCTTTCCTACCGCGGTTGCCGCCCCTGTGGTTGTCGGGATGATGTTTTCGGCGGCGGCTCGTGCGCGGCGCAGATCCTTATGCGGTGCGTCATGAATGTTCTGGTCGTTCGTGTACGCGTGCACGGTGGTCATGAAACCTTTCTGAATGCCGAACGCGTCGTTGAGGACCTTGGCCATTGGAGCGAGACAGTTCGTTGTGCACGAGGCGTTGCTGACGCACTCGTCGCTTGCCTTGAGGTCGGAGTCGTTTACTCCGAGTACGATCATGTTATCGATCTTGTCTTTCGACGGAACGGTGAGAATCACCTTCTTCGCCGGAAACTTCGAGTTATTCAGGTGATCGCCGTAGCCGCCTTTCTTGCTTTCGCGCTCGCGGAAAATGCCGGTCGACTCTATCACAACATCTGGTGCATCGCCCCACGGAATCTGCGTTGGGTCTTTCTCGGCGCACACCTTGTACTTCTTACCTTCGACGATGAGGTTCGATCCATCTTCATCTACGGTACCCTTGAAGCGTCCCTGCACCGAGTCGTAGCGCAGCAGGTACGCCATCGTCTTGGTGTCCATGATGTCGTTGAGCGCGACGACTTCTACTCCCTGTTCAAGCGCTACTTTGAACACATTCCGCCCGATACGGCCGAATCCGTTTATTGCGATCTTCATAATATCTCTCCTCGTGAAAATGTTTCCCTTTTGCTGTTCGCCTGAATGATACGGGAAAGTGAAAAAGGTGTCAATTTTGTGCCGCGGGGCGCAATACTATATCGTCGATTACCGGGCTCTTCGAAGCTCTCTGATCCGCCAGTACAGCGGTGCATACGCAGGCCGATCGTCGATCGACGCTACACGACCATCGAGTGGCTGCAGGACCGTATCGCCGGTCTCCACCAGATCGAAGAACCCTTCTCGGGTCAGTCTGCCTTCGCTCACGAGGTCATCCACGGCGGTGATCTCTATCCGCCCTACGAGGTCATCGTCATCGAAGCGATAGCCAACCCGATCCGATGCATAGGCGAACTGCCCTCGTCGAACGATCAGCAACTCCTCTCCAGTCTCGATGCCGTCCGCACTCCCGAGGTTCACGAGAACCGAACCACCGCGACGCTCGAGCAGACGCCCCCGGGCGGGCAACTCGGCCGCGATCGCGGATACGATCGCGGTTGCTGCCCGCTGTACCCGTCGAGTGCCACTCCGCCGTGCCGTCAGCTCTGCAACCAGGTTGCCGGTATCCGCGTGCCTCAAATCCACGGACATACCGACACTCCGATCGGATTCCTCGAAGTCGACGATGAGGTAGTAATCCAAAGCCTCCGCCCTCGCGATACCGAAGGCGTCCGCGGCGGACGATACCGACCGAACTCGATCCTCCGTCTCTATGACCTCGTATCCAAGCAGGCGGTGGCGAAGATACTCGGTCGCGTAGTGGGCAGCCTGAGGACGCGATCCAGGTGCCGACCGGTTGCGGTAGAATAGACCGAACGTGACACGGTCACGCGGAGTATCGAACTGGTCAACACCCCACTCGGCGGCGACTCCGTCGGCAAGCACACTTTCGTAGGTAGAAATCCCGTCTACAATTTCGAGGCCGTCAAAACCGAGTGAACGCAACACTCGCAGCTCCTCGAGAGACTTCCCCGTGAAACCGCGGCGACGATGGAGTGCCGCAAGCTCATAGCGCCCGTCTCGAGAGAATGGGTAAAGAGATAATCCACGTCGATAGTCGGCGGTTGCCTGTCTGAAGAGATTCTCATCCGCGAGCGACCTGCCCCGATCGAAACGGTATGAGGCAATCCTCTCTCGAAGATCATCCTCCAGATCGAAACCGTCGAACACGGTGCTTTCGAGCGCGAGACGGGCAAGTTCGTCATCCGGACTGATAGTAGTTGCCCGGTCGAATGCGTCGACCGCCGCCTCGAAGTCGCCCACTCCCCGCTCTGCGAGGCCGAGCAAATACCATGCACGATTATCGTCGGGGTCGATATCGACCAGGGTCCGGGACGCCTCACGCGCTGCCTCGTAATCGCCTTCCTGGAGCTTGATCCGCACCAATAGAGCCCATCCCCGGGCAAACCGTTCATCCAGCGCGACCGCCGTCTCCGCGTGTTGCCGGGCACGTTCGAACTCGCCTTTCGTGAGGAAGTAATCGCCGAGAAGCTCGTTGACCAGCGGGTCCCGGGGGTGAAAATCGAGAGCAAGCGAGAGATATCGCTCAGCGGCATCGCTGTCACCGCGATCGTCGTACAGCACGGCCAACGCGAGCAGAGCGCGTCTGCTCTGCGGTGCGAGATCGAGCACATCGAGGTATGCATCGATCGCCCGCTCACGCCGGTCCTCGGCGAGATCGAGCTCGGCACGTCCGATACGCGCATCGATGTTGTTCGGCTCTATCTCGATCGCGCGGTCGAACGCCGCCCGTGCATCATCGATCATCCCTCGGTGAAGCAGAATGTCGCCTTCGAGGTTGATAATCGAAGTGTCACGCTCACCCAACCGACGAGCTTCTCGCACCGCATCGAGCGCCTCATCGAACTCGTCCAACTCGCGATATGCAATCGCGAGTCCGTACCACGCATCGCGGTAGCCGGGGTTGAGATCGAGCGCATCGCGATAGTATTGAACAGCGGTAGTGAAATCATCGGTCTCCGCGGCAGCTTCGGCCGCTTCGAAACTGTCACGTGCGCTTTGAGCCGAAAGGATATGATGCGAAAGAAGAAGAATCGTCACCGCGAGCGCGGAAACGAGGAACCGGAACCGGTCACTTAGCCGCTTCCCCGGCATCGCCGGCCTTCCCCACAAATGATACTTTCACGGTCTTGATCTTGTGTCCGTCCATCTCCTGGATGATGAACTCGAGCCCGTCGTACCCGACCTTCTCGAACTTGCTCGGGATCTTTCCGAATAGATCGAACACGAATCCGCCGAGCGTATCGAAGTCCTCCTCCGGGATATCGACGCCGAGCGTTTCGTTTAGCTCCTCGATACCGAGGCGTGCGTCCGCGAGATACGTCCCGTCTCCGAGCTTGAAGAGCTCTTCCTGTTCGTTGTCGAACTCGTCCTGGATATCGCCGACGATCTCCTCGATGATGTCCTCGAGACAGACGATACCGCTCACCCCCCCATACTCATCGACGGCAACCGCAATATGCACTCTGCGGCGTCGCATTTCCCTCAGCAGCGAGTCGAGTCGTTTGCTCTCGGGGACGAAATACGGCTTTCGGATGATCGCATCTACCTTTACTTCGTCGTTCGTTATGAGAAAACGCAGGAGATCCTTCGCGTAGAGCACACCCACGACATTGTCGATGTTGTCGCGGTACACCGGAAATCGCGAGTGACCGCACGCGACGACCTTTTCGAACACTTCCATTCCGGTCATGTTCACACCGAGAAACGCCACGTCGATGCGGGGAACCATGACCTCTTTGACCGTCGTATCAGAGAGCGCCTCGACACCACGGATCATCTCCTGTTTTTCGGAGGTCAATTCGTCGTTCGACAGCTGATCATCCGTCTTTTTCCCGAACAGCCTATCCAGAATGTTCACGACGCCGTCCCCGCTACGAGCGAGCGAAGCAGCTCTTCCTGACGCTGAAGCATCGGCTCGTCGTCGTCGTTGCTCTTGTGTTGCCAGCCGCATACGTGGAGCACTCCGTGTATCAGTACACGGCACAGCTCCTCCTCCTCCCCGATATTGAAAGTGTCGGCGTTCCGGCGGACAGCCGGAAGAGAAATGATGATGTCACCAGCGTGGGCACGCTCACCGAAATCCGCGTTGAAGGTGACCGGGTGTTCAGCAGCCTCCGCCGAGACGAACGTCAGGACGTCGGTCGGCGCGTCGATCCCGCGATAGCGTCGATTGAGCTCCTGAACGGTCTCATCTCCTTCGATGAGAACCGATATCGAGCGATCCGAACAGTTTTCCGCCGAAAGCACTTGCTCGGCAAGCGACTCGAGATCGTGCAACGGTACCGAGACGTACTGGGCGGAATGGAGTTCTACACTCACGGGAGACGATTTGGCCCCGTCGGGCTCCTCAGGCTCACTCGGCTTCATATGCATGTACGATCTTTCGCACCAGACCGCTGCGCACCACATCTCGGCCGGCGAAGTGTGAGAAATGTATCTCTTCGATACCGGAGAGGATTTCGAGTGCGTGGATGAGACCGGACTGATGGCTTTTCGGCAGGTCGATCTGAGTGATATCGCCGGTTATGACCGCGGTCGAACCTTCGCCGAGGCGGGTCAGGAACATCTTCATCTGCTCCCGCGTGGTATTCTGCGCCTCGTCGAGAATCACGTAGCAGTCCCGAAGACTTCGCCCCCGCATGTAAGCGAGCGGCGCTACTTCAATCATACGGTTCTCGTCCATGCGGGCGATTACTTCGGCCGGAACAAGACTCTCCATGGCGTCGTAGAGAGGGCGCAAATACGGACTGATCTTCTGTGTCAAATCTCCGGGAAGGAACCCCAAGCTCTCGCCCGCCTCCACCACCGGCCGGGTGAGGATGAGCTTCCGTCGCTCCCGCGCGAGTACTTTTGATAGGGCGTGCGCGACCGCAAGAAAAGTCTTGCCGGTTCCGGCCGGACCGACGCAGAACGACATCTCCTTCGTGTCGAGTCCGTCGATGAATGCGGCCTGTGATGCGCCTTTGGGGTAGATAACTCCGAAACCGCCCGGAACGGTTATGCACTTCGAACGAAGCAGTTCCACCGAGGCATCTTCATTCGTGCGCAGACTCCGATAAAGACTGCGAATTACCGCCGGGCCGGGGTTCTGGCCGCGTCGCGCCATCCCTTCAAGCTCCCGAAGCACGGTCGAAAACAGCTCGCGCTCGGTAGGATTCTCGGTTTCGATGTGAACCTCGTTTCCCCGCGAGAGCACCCGTCGCCCGAACAGCGCCTCGAGCTCTTTCAAGTTCGCGTCATTAGCGCCACAGACTTCCGCAACCAGATTGTTGCTCTCGAGAACTACCGCTGTCCGCTTACCCAATAAGGCTCCTTAACATCATACTACTACATCAAAAACTTAGCGGACCGGTGATAACCGAGTCAAGCGCATTTTTCTTTGCCCCGATCGGTGCGAGCGGCGTGGCTGACGGTTTTACGACGATCTGGTGTCGGCGTGAGCGATGGCGGTACGCGAGCCCGGCGTCCGCCGAGACTCCCACATTTGATTCGCCGGCCTCCTTCGGTGTAAGCAATACGGGTCATTCTGCTATGAAGATGTCCTCGACCAGTCGCCGCCGGAGGCGCCGCAGATCTCCAAAACGGACCTACTCGCTCGAGCATCTGCTGGAAAAGCAACCGAAATCGATGCAGAAGCACCACTTATACGAGGAGATGATGCACTGCTATCGTGAGTCTCCGGTACTGAACCGTGTTCGCATGAGCAGGCGGTGCTACTCGCTCCTGCAGCACGCACGCATCACCCCGTCGAACCTGCACCATTTCTATCGCACGTATCGGCTGCCGAAAAACGAGTTTTTCCCACTCTTTCTCACAATCCGACGCGAATACCTCGCCGAACGCGAGAGAAAACAGGCCAAGCGTCGAGAGGATATCCGCCGGATAGTGCGAACTTTACCCGAACACGTCCTCGGGTTCATCAAATACCTCGGCTACCTTGAGAATCATTACAACTATGCCGGCCTGCATCCGTTATGGCAAAGCAAGCTTTTCCCCGCTTCGAAAAAGGCAGCGCGAAAGTATACCGAATACACGCAGCTGCAATGGATCGAACTCTTTCGCCGTCACCTTCTTTCGCTCGAACGACGTTACCGCCGCTTCGATGAGGTAACTGGAAAACGCTTGCTCGCGTGCTTCGTCCTGGAGTGCACTCCACAGAGTGTGCCGCCGATCTGGCCGAAGCGATCCCAGGTCACCCGTAGCTACCGAAGGCTCAGTCTTCTCCATCATCCGGATCGTGGAGGTGACTCACGTCTGTTCATTCAGCTGAAGCGCGCTCGTGATACGCTCATCGGTTAATGTCCGATTCGTGCAAACAGTTTCGGGCTTCACAACGTTTCGCTACCAATCGATCTCCCCGTCCTCGATCTCAAACGAGCGTGAGATCTCGGGGATCGGTCTCCAATCGAGCGATATTTCGATGCGACTGCGCCACTCGACGAGCGCCGGGCCCGCATTATTATCATTGGGACGGGTAACCACGGGGCTGCCTCGATAGCCGACCGTGAGATCCCAGTCGCCGAGATCGTGCACCGCATCGATTTCCAACTCACGGATGTTGAAGCTTGACAACTCGCGGTCTTCTCGCCGGAAGAAATTGAAACTACGCAGCAGATCGACGAAGAAATTGCGCGTCTCCCTACCGACCTGCTCAGCAAGTCCCGGCACGTACTGATATATCTGCTCGTTACTCGATCGCGCTCGCAAGCTCAGATCGAGAAACTGATGCACGTCGAGGTTCGCGGTGAACCGGACGTCGAGCGAACTGTCGGTGAAGCGCTGTAAGTCGCTGTTCAGATCGAGACGCAAACCGAAGTCGCCGCGAATCCGGTTGCGCCACATCGGTTGCGGCTCGACGGTCGCATCCACGCCTGCCGATAGCGATGTGGGGCGAAAGCGAACGTCGTCCTGTGCTACCCATTCGAGTTCATCCTGGTCGAACTCAAAGCGATCGCTGCGCGCAGCGTTGAACCGCGTACGAAAGGCACCGAGAATCAGATCGCTCCGCGATGATTCAAAATGCTCTTCGTTTATGTCGTACGTCAGACGTTGTTCAAGGCGTGCCCGATCGCTCATCTGCAGAATCTCGGTGATCGACAACGGATCGTAGGTCACTTCATCGGTCTCACGATCACGTGTATAGCCGGTTTGAACGCGCGATCGCAGCGGTCCGGTCGTCAGCTGGAGATCCGCGGTGCCCCGTTCCTCGCGCGGAGGCAGATCGAATCGAACCCCGAGTGTCTGCCGTGCGTCCAGCGTATTCGCTGCGACGGTGGCTCCGACATTGTGTGCCGTAACACCGTCCTCATCCCACGCGAGAGGGGTCACCTCATAGGTCGGTTCGTTGTCCACGAATGCGTCGAAGCGGCGATCCACAAGTCGCAGGTCTATGTTGTAATTGACCCGCGTGCCTTCGAAGAACTCATTGCGCTCAAGCGGTGCGATACCGACGCCTGTTGAGCTGTCGAGAGTGGTCCGGTTCACTCTCGCTGCTCGCTCGCGGAGGCCCTCTCGCTCGGTATCGTCGAGCTCATCGGAAAAACCGAAAACCTCACGGTACCGGTCACTGACCGAAAGGCTTCCGTCCACGGTCACCAGTGGATCGAAATATGCCGCGTCGTAGAGAAGACTGCCTGCAAGGCGGCGGTTCTCCTCCCAGTAGTCGAGTTGCCAGTCCACATCGTCGGGACCGCGCCACTCCTGATCGCGGGTTCGCGCGAGAAGCGAGAATGTCGGCGAGGAGGTGTATCGCAGTCGATACGACCACGGATCGCGAGGCGGATCAACGGGCCGCGCTCCGCGGGTCGGCGGCCTTCGCAGCGTATCCGCGCTCACTGTCCCGACCTCCGGGGCCGAGTCTTCGTCCGGCGGTTCGTCGCCCGCATCTGTATCGAATGACGGAGGGCGCAGCCGTCCGGGATCACGCAGATCCTCGGGATCGTCCTCCGGTCTACGGCGCCCCGAATCTACGAGCGTTCCGGCAACCCGGGCGGATAAGTCCGGAAGAGTAACCGTATCGGGGTAGAAGAATGACTCCTCCGGCGGACTGATCGCGGCCACCACATGCGGTTCGAGATCTTCGTCCCGTTTCGCCCTCCGGCGCCACTGAATAGACGCATTCGCCGTCCGGAGCTGCGCCTGCGTTACCCACGGATTCAGCGGTGTAACCGAAGGAGTGAACGAGGTATTCAGTCGCCAATTCAGGGTACTCCGGACACCCGGGGGCGAATCGCGCTCATCGGAAAGTCCGATCAGCCCGCCCCAGTCGGGGCCTTCGAAGCGGTTGAGAAGATCGCGCTCGAAGTACGGGTCGGAGTACAGCGGAACGTCGAGCGACAGACGCAGGGGACCGATTCCGCCTCGAGTAGACAGATCGCCGGCGAACCGGAAAGGAGCTCGCAGACCCGGAAACTGGGATTCCGACCAGTACTGACGCGTGACACCGTCTTCATCAAGATAGAAGTTCGTCCTGCGGTCGAGCCCGCCCACCGTTCCGTACTGTAACCTCGTTGCTGCGATCGCCGCGAAAACGTCGACACGATCCGATACCGGTGGATCATTGAACTCGCCGTCGACCGCGAGCATCGCACCCAGATTCGAGTAAATGTCGGCGAAAAGTCGCAGCGTATCGTCGGTGCGTTCGACTCTTTCGTCCTCTTCGGCCGGTCGCAGAAAGAAGCCTTCACGCACCCTGTCGATGTCTTCGTCGTCGGCGGCAAGTCGAAGGATAGACAGTGGCTGGGAGTCGTCTTCGCGCCGGCCGAGTACATAGTAGGTCGTCTGAACATAGGCGCCGTCGCGGTCGCGATATCCGAACGAAGGGTGAAATATATGGGGACGGCCGGGGTGGAAGAAGTAGGGAAAATAGAACATCGGTACCCGCCCGACGTACAGCACCGCGTTCTGCAGCGCCCAATCTCCAGGATCAAGGATCCAGATGCGGGACGCGGTGATGCGGTAATTCGGCGGGTCGGCTACGGAGGAGGTGATCACTCCGTCGTCGATCACGATCGTATCGTCGGCGCTGCGGGTAATAGCCCTACCGGTAAAACGGAACTCGAGCTCCTCCCCTTCGATTTCGCGCGGCCGCGTCGATGTACCGTAGAGGAAGTTGCCGGCCCACGATTCCAGTTCAACGGTGAGCGACTCGCCCTCGAAACGCTCCACCTCGCCCTCCCGCTTGATCTCGTAACGAACCTGACCGTAGGCGCTGAGCACCTCTTCGGTCTGATTGATGATAACCTCATCGGCTTCGATTCGATGTCGCGATTCATCCTCCCGATCGCTCAGTATGATCAGAACACCACCGGAGAGTCGGACGTAATCGTGTTCGATCTCCGCAAGCTCGAAATACTGCAGGTCCTCAGCGGCCTCGATACGGACTGTCCTGCGCCCCTCCTCGCGCGGTTCGGTGGAGATTTCGATTCCGAAATGCTCGGCTATTCTGCGCTGCAAATCCGAGCGAGATCCGGCAGTGGAAAGCTCGAGTTCTTCCGCCCAACTGACCAGCTCGTAGTATTCGGCAGTTTCGATGTCGCGCGCGCGCAAGGCATCAAAATCGACCGACTGCGCCTCGAGAAAAGCCGCAGCGCAGAAGAGAAGCACAACGGAGATAAGTCGCAGCGCGGTCCGGCGTCGGTGCATGGGCTACTGAACCCGCTCCCGGTCCGGGAGTTTGTCGGACTTCACTTCGACATTGAATATCGGACGTATACACCGAGATCGAAATGCATCCGTCCTTGCGATCATATGCGCTATGCCCTTCCGATACTCAATTCTGCCCATATGTCCGACAAACTCCCAGGACATCCCTCAGAAACCGACCTGTATGCGATTCATCACAAGCGCCAACCGCCTCCGGTGGTCCGCTCACGACAACCGATCCCCCACCATCTCCTCCCTCCGGGCCCAGATCGACGACATAGTCGCTCTGTGCGATCACGTCGAGATTGTGCTCGATCAGCACGACGGTATTCCCGTCATTCACCAGCAACTGGAGAACGTCGATGAGTTTGTGTACATCGGCGAAGTGAAGGCCGGTTGTCGGCTCGTCGAGAAAGTAGATCGTTCTGCCGGTTGAACGCTTCGAGAGCTCGTTCGCGAGCTTGATTCGTTGGGCCTCGCCACCACTGAGCGTCAGAGCGCTCTGTCCGAGGCGAATATACTCCAAGCCGACGTCCATCAACGTTTTCAACTTGCGTTTCGCGCCGGGAATCGCAGCGAAAACATCGTACGCCTCCTCGACGGTCAGATCGAGGACGTCGTGTATGGACAGCCCCTTATAGTGCACATCAAGCGTCTCGCGGTTGAACCGCTTTCCGCCACATACGTCGCAGGTGACATACACATCGCTGAGGAAATGCATTTCGATGGTGATCGTACCCGCTCCCTGGCAGTGTTCACAGCGTCCCCCCTTCACGTTGAAGCTGAAGCGTCCCGGTTTGTACCCTCGCGCGCGGCTCTCCGGTAATCCGGCGAACAGCTCGCGGATGGTCGTGTACAGGCCAACGTACGTTGCCGGATTCGAGCGCGGTGTTCGTCCGATCGGACTCTGATCGATCTCGATCACTTTATCGAAGTGCTCCGCACCGCTGATAGAGTCGTACAGCCCCTGTTCCGCATTGGTTCCGGAGATGTACGACACGAGAGCCGGATAGAGTGTTCCCGACATGAAAGTCGACTTGCCCGAACCGGAGACGCCGGTAATCAGGGTCAAGGTTCCCACCGGGATCTCGACGTCGATGCCGGCGAGGTTATTCGACCGGCATCCGGTGATCCGCACCGTCCTGCCGTCACCGGTCCTCCGATCGCGACGTCGCTCGATTCGTCGCCGCCCGCTGAGGTACGCGCCGGTAAGGCTCGCTTCGCAGGCGAGAATATCGTCTAAACTCCCCGAGGCGACAACGTAACCTCCGTGGATGCCGGCGCCGGGCCCGAGATCGATGATGTGATCGGCTGCGCGGAGCGTTTGCTCGTCGTGTTCAACCACGATCAGCGTGTTGCCGAGATCGCGCAACTGCTCGAGAGTCGCGAGTAGCCTCGCGTTGTCACGCTGATGCAGACCGATAGTCGGCTCGTCGAGGATATAGAGCACGCCCATGAGATGCGAACCGATCTGAGTGGCGAGGCGAATCCGCTGCGACTCGCCACCTGAAAGGGTACCGGCCGAGCGATCGAGGCTGAGGTAACCGAGTCCGACACTGAGCAGAAAGTCGAGCCTGGCACCGATTTCACGCACTATCTCGTCGCTGATCTGCCTCTCCGTTGGAGGGAGCGA